>DFWY01000163.1:0-7719 GCA_002381615.1 Polaromonas sp. UBA4122
GCACGAATCTTACTGGCGGCCCTTGAAAGCGTGAAAGCGGACGCCTGCGTTGATATCTTGATGCGCCAATGCAAATACCTCAACAACATCGTCGAGCAGGACCACCGGGCGATCAAACGGATAACCCGACCGATGCTGGGGTTCAAGTCGTTTTGGAGTGCTCGCATCATCATTGCAGGCATCGAGACAATGCACGTGATCCGCAAGGGGCAGCTGGACTGCTCAGATGGCCAAACCATGTCCGTAGCACAGCAGTTCTACAGCCTCGCAGTTTGATCACCAGCTCAGCGACGCAACTCTTTTCGGCCAGAGTCCGTTATCGCGACAGAACCAACAACATTCAACAACATTCAGGGCAGTGCTAGCGCAGGAATAACTCAATTGAGGCAGGTTCATCCCAGATCCAGCCGCCATTGCGTCGGAAAATCTCAGGAAAGTGGCCCGGCACAACAATATCAGTGCCTTCGCAGATGTCTGCAATGGACTGGCGTGATTGCTCGACCGTTGCAAAACACATATCACTGACTTTTGCCAGAATCTCTTTGGGATATTTCACTGCATCTCCAGCCAGCACTACACGCTTGCCATCTGCCAGGCTAAAGCGAAGTGCCTGACAGCCCGTTGTGTGCCCCGGGACTTCGAAATGCTCTATCCCGGGTACGACCTCGCCTTGTTTGGGTAATATGCGGACCTCGAACTCACTGAGCAGTTCATGAATCTTCCACGGTACAAACAGATCTTCGGGATGCGGATTGCGTGCATAGGCCAATTCAGTTTCGCCGACACAGACAGGCACGCCCTTGAATAGATCAAGATTCTGGCAATGGTCAAAATGCAGGTGAGAGAGAAAAATCAGATCAATATCGGTCGGTGCGAGTCCACGTTCCTTGAGCCCGCTGAGCAACCCTTTGCGTACGCAATAGTGTCCAGTATCAAACAGAATGCGCGTGCCGTCTTCGGCTGTGACCAGCACGACATTGCACAGGCCAAAAAAACCACCGCGGAAACTCAGGCTGTTTCCTCGTAATAGCAATTCATATTTAGCGGTCAAAATCTTGCTCCTTAATGGTGCTTCAATGTGTGCATGGCACCCCTATAGGGAAAACCATGAGATTGAATTTCTTTTTATAAATTTATGTGTAATTATGCTTGAACTTAACAGGCTGCTGAAATACCCCAACCGGTCCACGCGGCCCACCCCTCAAACGTTAACTTGATACCGATTTACCGATTTACCGATACAGCCATAGCCAACAACATGCGCGGAGCCGACACCTTCACCGAGAGCTTGTTCACTACGCGAAAGCTGGAGGACTTCGTGCCAGCCGATCATCCACTGCGACCCATCCGCCAGATGGTCAATGCAGCTTTGGTGAAGATGGACGTTCTCTTCTCAGGCATGTACGAGGCAGACATCAAAGGTGGTCGCCCCAGCATCGCGCGCGAGAAGCTGCTGCGCGCCATGCTCTTGCAAGTGTTCTACAGCATCCGCTCCGAGCGCCAGCTCATGGAGCAGACCCAATACAACCTTCTGTTTCGCTGGTTCATTGGCCTGGCCATGGACGATGCCGTGTGGGTGCCCACCGTTTTCACCAAGAATCGCGAGCGTCTGATCGAGCACGACGCGGTCATCGAGCTCTTTAATCTGGTGCTGGAGCAAGCCGAGCACAAAGGCTTGCTCTCGGGCGAGCACTTCAGCGTTGACGGCACTCTTATCCAGGCGTGGGCTGGTCACAAATCCGTCCAGTCTGATGGACTGGCGTTCGTCCCCGCCAGAATCACGTCCACCTGCGGCTAACGCGACAAAATCTGCGATGGTATGTGTGGTTAACGGGACGCTTGGCTCCTGACTTCAAAACCATCGCCAATTTCCGCAAAGACATCGTAACCGGGCATGGCCACCGAAATGGTCGCTCTCATGCTTGAGGTGGCGGATTCAGGTTACAGGCAAGCCACTACATAAAATGCGCAAACTACGCATTTAAAAAATATTTTGAGTATTGTTTGCAATTTTCTTCGCAATTTCGATAAAATAAATTGACGTAAATGCACGACTTCCTACCGCGGTCAGGCAGATACGCATCCGAAGTACCCTTGACCCTACCAAAAGAAGTAGGGCAGGAAAATGGTTCGCCTACAGGCCCTCGCGGGTCAATAAATTACGGAGACAAAAATGAAATCATCCCTGCCTAGAAGCGCAGCAGCTATCTATGTACTGCTGTTCCTGATGGCTCTCATCAATTACCTTGATAGAATTGCATTGTCGGTTGCGGCGAAGCCTATTGCTGCGGAGTTCGACTTGAGCCCGATACAGATGGGCTACCTATTCTCTTCTTTCCTCTGGACCTATCTGGCCTTTGTGATTCCCGCCGGAATTCTGGCCGACCGCTATGGTGCTAAACGCGTCAGTGCTGTTGGGATGTCCGTTTGGTCCCTTGCAACCATTGCCACCGGGATATCACTTGGATTCGCACAGCTTATGGCCACGCGCTTGGTAATGGGTGCTGGCGAAGCGACAACTTATCCATCGGGCAACAAGGTCATCCGAGAACAGGTGCCTGCAAAGAATCGCGGATTTGCCACAGCAGTATTCAACAGCGGTGCGTACGCGGGGCCCGCGTTGGGAGCCCTCTTGTTCGGCTGGTTGGTGGCAACGTTCGGTTGGCGTATTGCATTTATGGTTGCCGGTGCAATCGGCTTTGTTTGGCTGGCTGCGTGGTTGATATGGTTCCGCCACGAGAGCGAGCTTACAGCTGCTCGTACATCCACAACTGCTGAGGAATACACAACCACAACCGAAACGTCAAAAGGTGTCGGGCTAAAGGGACTGCTGCGTTCCAGGAGCATGTGGGGTATCGCTCTAACCCAAGGATGTGCAGTTTATTCGCAGTATCTATTCCTTACTTGGCTGCCGAGTTATCTCCAGGCTTCAAAGGGGATGGACCTTACGCAAGCAGCTATCTACACCGCATTGCCATATGGTTGTGCGGTTCTTTTAGGTATCGTCCTCGGCAAGTTCAGCGACAAAATTCTCAAGCCAGGCGACGTAGAACGGGGAAAGCGCCGCGCCATGATCGCTTCCATGCTTCTGTGCTCCTCGGTAATTCTGCTGGCGCCGCTGGTCAATAATATCTGGCTGATAGTCGCGATGCTGGCTATCTCTCTCACCGGTCTCTCAACAGCGGTTTCGCTGAATTTTGCACTGGCCAACGATCTGCTGGTGCATACGGCCGACGCTGCCAAAGCAAATAGTCTGACCCTAGTGGGGGGCAACACTTTCGGCATTCTCGCGCCAATTCTGACCGGCTACATGGTTGCTGCAACAAATTCATACACATACGCGTTCGCCACAGCAGGAATTCTGCTGATTCTCGGGGCAGTGATCTCGCTAGTTTTCACTCGATCGCGGATTGGAACTGTTCAAAGTGGCGGTATGCCAGCATCCTCGTCCGTTTCGACTCCGATGTACGCAAACACTTTATAGATTCGGCCCGCAAATAGATCGACCTACTCGTTAATGTCACCAACCAGCGTAAGACCCATTGAATGATCATCAATGGGGGCGGTCCGGACAAAAGCCAATTGCAGGCCGCTACCGAGAAACACATAAACGCTGTCGCCGGCAATCAATAGACGGCAGGTATTTGACACAAAAATATGTAGGATGCTCGTTGAAGTTATCTTTTCCGCCACAGGTAGCTGAGCCGAGGGTATTTGCCCGACTTCCAGAAGTGCGGAAGAGTCCGAACGAAGAGAGCGGCTGGACGTTCGTCAACCGCTCGGTACTCCCGGTTTGTCACTACTGAAGGGGCGTGAAATCGCCTCCATTGCGCGGTTGCGCCTATTGACTGAGTTTCCGAGCGGTGAACTGGTGATCTGTCGCGATCCCGACTTTTGGAAAAAGTGGCATCCGGCGCCGCATCTCAATACCTGAACCATGGCACGCTTACCCTACACTGCTCCCGATATCGCCGAGCCGGCCGCGCTTGTAGCTGAACTGCACGCACGGCGCGGCGGCAAGCTGCTGGACGTCGATCGCATGATGCTGCACAGTCCGGTGCTGGCCACTGCCTGGAATGGTTTTTTCGGCGGAATCAAGAACAACATGCAGCTGTCGCCCAAACTGCGCGAACTGGTAGCCTGCGCGGTCGGCAGTATTAATGGCGCAGGTTATCAATATCAGCAGCACGCTGCCGCCTTTCTTTCCGCGGGCGGCGGCGCGGCGCAACTGCAGGCGCTACTCGATCCGGACATCGCCGCGCACGATATCGATCACTTCGATCAGACCGAACGGGCGGTGCTGCAGATGTCGCTGGAAATGACGCGCAATATCAAGGTCGGCGATGCAACGTTCGCGGCGGCGCTCGCCGCGCTGGGAAGTCATCAGGCCATGGTGGAACTAGTCGGAGTGATTGCAGGTTATAACCTTGTGTCGCGTTTTCTGGTGGCAATGGAGATCGGTCCGGCTTCGCCCGACTAATCCGACTTTGACTTCAAACACTGTCCTGAGCTGGAATTGCTCGGGCAGGGCCCAGTAATGGCAGCGTGATTCTGGCTATTTCATCTTAGACCACCGCCCGGGCCAAATTCGTTGCCTGATCCTGCAACGATTCTGCCGGGGCAGCCGCTTCTTCGTGCATGTAGTCTAAGACGGTGCTTGCCGCCATCGGTGAATCGCGGTATTGCCGATGCGGATCTGCGTGTATGCATGCCCGAGGTGTACACGCGGTGTCCGGCTTGCATAAAAAGGACTGTCGAAAAAACAGGCACCCTCGCATCAGCAGGGTCGCACAACAAGCATTCTATGGAGGATCACCCCGTTTCAGTCCAATTATCGAATGCTAAATTAGTTTCATTGGACAGTGCTGGAGGCGAACTCTAAGTTTGGCGCCAAGTGCGATGAACAGGAATGCATATGTTCAGACGGCAATCAAAATGACAAAAGTCGGCGCCCCAGCGGCCATGGCCACGTTGACCGGAAGGAGACACCAGGATGAATCCGCAACACGCCGATCTGCGCGATATGACCTTGCGCATATGCGTCGACGCGTTCTTCACATAAAAAACCAGCCACTAGGCAAACAGGGGCACAAAAAGTCCGGACGCAGCAATTCGGTGCACATCGTAAACATAAGCGTTTATCAGGGACAAGTCGTTCTTTGAAATGCGGAAACTGCGCATTTCAAAAATATTTTGAACATGTTTTGCATTTTAGTTCGAAATTCCACTAAAATTATTAGCATAAATGCTTAATTGCCGCGAACCAATCGATCGAGGAGAAATCACTTGAAGTTCACATCAACTCCGCTCATCGGGCTTGGTGTACTGACGCCCTCGATGGAGTCGAGCCGGTTTGCGATCCCGTCTATCGCCAATGAGCGAAGTCTCGGTGCCATCGCAAAGACATTGGTGCGTTACATGCTCATGTTCTTGGCTTTTGCATTCCTCCTCTATGCGTTTCCCGACATAGCATCGTGGCTTCCCACAATAATGAAGGCAGGCTAGGACAATGTTTTTTAATGCACCCCCCACGATTCCGACAAGGATTTTTGCCCGACTCCCAGATTCGCTGCGCCGAACTGGTCACGAAACCGAGTGGCACCGCGGTCAGCCCGGCGTTCATCCCGAGCACTCGCTGCTGGAAGGGCCAGCGTTTGATCGCGACGGCATGCTTTGGTGTGTGGATATTCCGTACGGTCGAATATTTCGCGTTTCACCGACTGGCACTTTCTCAACGGTAGTCGAATACGATGGCGAGCCCAACGGACTCGCCATTCATCGTGACGGGCGAATTTTCATTGCCGATTACGCTAACGGCATCATGGTGCTGGACCCTTCCACTGGTCAGGTGACGCCGTTTATCACGCGCGTGCGGCTCGAGCGACTGAAAGCGGTCAACGATCTAGTATTTGCCAGCAACGGGGACCTGTATTTCACCGACCAGGGGCTCACCGGCCTGCATGATCCGACTGGGCGCGTGTTCCGCGTCCGGGCCGATGGCCACGTCGACTGCCTGCTCGACAACATTCCGAGTCCGAACGGGATTGCTTTGGATCCGACAGAGACCACGCTCTATGTCGCGGTCACGCGAGCCAACTCCGTGTGGAGGGTGCCACTACTCGCCGATGGTGGTGTGGCGAAGGTCGGGAATTTCATTCAGCTGTCCGGCGGTGGGGGTCCAGACGGCCTCGCCGTGGACAGTGAAGGAAACCTGGCCGTCGCACACATCGGGCTGGGGGTGATCTGGCTGTTCAGTGCGCGCGGCGAGCCAATGGCGCGAATTCAGTCAACGATCGGGCACCACACGACCAACATGGCCTATGGCGGTCCGGACGGACGCACGCTGTTCATCACAGAGTCCGAGAGCGGCACGTTGTTACAGGCCGACATGCCGGTGCCCGGATTGAAGCTCTTTTCTCACCAGTAGGCTACGGCTCATCGTCTCGACTGGTGCCATCCCGTCCAAAAGAAGAGGACGAGTGATAGCTGGCATCCGACCCTATTTAATTTGCTTTCGTGCGCCTACGAAGCCGCGTGACCGAAACTGCCTCAGTTAGTACTCAAAAATGCCCTTAATTCGCGAGCGAAAGGGGTGTAAATGAGTTGCAGTTGCGCTGTATTTGTCTTTCGAGAGTTTGGCAAAAATAGCCAAGGTCGAGGCAGCATAAGGCAGGAATTTATGACACAAGTACTGATAATTGCCGACGATCTGTCTGGCGCAGCTGACTGCGCTAGTGCCTTCGTCAAGGCTGGCCTGCAGACGCTGGTAGTCATCGATCGGCAGGCAGGGCAAAGTGCCGACACAGAGGCGGCTCAGGTCATCTCGATTGATGCAGATACTCGACGTCTGCCTGGAGCCGAAGCCGCCCAAATCCATCTTGATATATTTAACCGGTACCGCTCGGCAGGACAGCTGCTATATAAAAAAATTGACTCAACGCTGCGAGGCAATTTTGCACAGGAACTTGGTTCAATCATTAATCAGGCGGGACTGGCGATTGTTGCCCCGGCATTTCCGCAGGCCGGCCGCTTTACGACGAATGGCCAACAATACCTAAACGATACGCCGCTCGAAATGACGGAAATCTGGCGTGGCGAAGGTATTACGGGCACCGCCCATATTCCAAGCATGCTCGCACACCATGGCATCAAGACCGCATCGATCTGCATTAACGAAATACGACAAGGCGCCCAGCAGTTGCGCACGTTGCTCGAAACATGCGCGCGAGATGGCGTGCAGGCAGTTGTATGTGACGTTGAAGCCGACGATGACCTGCAAGCCATTGCACAGGCGTCGATTTCACTGTCGATGCCGAGATTCTGGGTCGGCTCCGCAGGGCTGGCAAATCATTTGCTCGCTGCTACGCGTGTCGCTGCCAAGCCGGACCAGGTTGCTCCCGTTAAAACCAACGGATCAATCCTGACGGTGGTTGGCAGTTTATCGAACGTATCGCGAGTCCAGGCCGAATATCTGTTTGCCACTGGGCAGATGGAGCGCGTTGATGCGCCGGCAAGCGTCTTGCGACAAGGGCAATCGCATCCGCAGTGGAAAAAACTGCGTAACACACTGGATATGTCGCTGCAGAAGAAGCGCGACATACTGATCATGATCGGCATTGAAGATCCGGTCAACATGGGCGAGGGATTACAGTTGTGCCAGGCACTTGCCTTGCTGATCGCGCCACTTGCCGAGCATATTGGCGCCGTCATTTCCACTGG
>DFWY01000163.1:7855-16784 GCA_002381615.1 Polaromonas sp. UBA4122
CTCATCGGTGAAATCGAGCCAGGGGTGCCGCTTTCCGTTGCGGCTGGAATCAAGCCCATTCCTGTCATCACAAAGGCGGGCGCCTTTGGTTCTCGTGAAACGCTTTTTCGCTGTTATGAAACGCTACGGCAGGCAAGAGTCGGATCCACTTGCGATACGAAGACCGGTTCATCAGACACTAGATCTACAGCACTTTACAGGAAAGCTTTTTAATGTACCTCCCTATCATTGCAATAACTATGGGCGACGCCGCTGGCATTGGCCCTGAAATCATTATGAAAAGCCTGGCGGCCAAGGATCTGTACGAGCGCTGCAGGCCGCTTGTCATTGGTGACGTCAATCGCTTGCGTGAAGCCGGGGAGATCCTCGGCAGTAGCCTGAAAGTGCATGCCATTGATAGCGTCGAGTCAGCGAATTATGAGTATGGTGTTGTGGAATGCATCGATCTTGGCTTGATTCCACCAAAATATCCATTCGGAAAATTATCTGCGCTGTGCGGTCATGCTGCTTATTGCTACATTGAACGTGCGGTACAGCTGGCCATGAAGCAGGAGATCGATGCGATCTGTACGGCGCCACTTAACAAGGAAGCATTGCACGCAGGCGGCCATATTTTCCCAGGGCATACCGAAATGTTGGCCAAGCTGACGAATACACCGGAAGTATCCATGATGTTGGTCGCGCCGAACCTACGGGTGATTCATGTCACAACGCATATCGGCTTGCTGGATGCGATCAAAAAAATCGAGCCAGGACTGGTGGAACGGACCATTGCACGCGGATACGATACCCTGGTGCGCTCGGGAATTTCAAATCCCCGCATCGGCGTGTGCGGCATTAACCCACATGCGGGAGAGAATGGCTTGTTCGGCTGTGGCGAAGAAGAGGAAAAAATCATCCCTGCAGTGCAGTCTCAGCAAGCCCTGGGACGATCAGTGGAGGGCCCTTTGCCAGCGGATACGTTGTTCTTCCGAGCGGCGCGCGGCGACTTTGATCTGGTGGTAGCCATGTACCACGATCAGGGGCACGGACCGGTTAAGGTCATGGGCTTGGAAGCCGGCGTAAATGTCACGGTTGGCTTACCGGTGATTCGTACGTCCGTTGATCATGGCACGGCATTCGACATTGCGGGAAAAGGTATCGCCGATGAACGCAGCATGCTGGAAGCGTTGCGTCAGGCGATTGGCTTGGCGATTCGTCGGGACTAGCCGGCCGGGCTACACATAAAAGGTTTCACACACGCAAATGCCACGCGGATCGTGTGGCATTTTTTCGGGCCACGCATGGTGTAAATTACGCGCATCGAATCCCAACTTCAATTCTCATGGCCATCAATAAAACCGAAAAACGACATCAAACGATTTTCCGGATCGTCTCTAACGAGGGCGCAAATGTTAAAGAACTGAGCTTGCGTTTTGGCGTTTCCGAGTCAACTATACGCCGCGATCTCGCCGAACTGGCCAATAGTGGGCGCATTGTGCGCACCTACGGTGGAGGCGCCTTGTTGCGGGAAGACCGGCGGGAGTCGTCGTTGGGCGAGCGCATACATATTCAACGCGTACAAAAAGATGCGATTGCGCGATTGGCTGCTTTGCAAATCCATGAGGGCGAAACTCTTATTCTTGATGCCGGAACGACAACGGCCGCTTTGGCAGGACAACTGCGTGGACGCCGCAAGCTTCACGTGATCACTAATAATATAGCGGCCTTAATGGCCTTAACGACGCTCTCAAACGAACCCGAAATATCCCTAACAGTGCTGGGTGGAAGTTTACGGAAAATGAGCATGGGGACGGTCGGACCGCTCGCGGAGCTTACATTGAGCAGAATGACGGCCGACAAAGTATTTCTAGGCGCCGATGGCTTGGTGGCGGGGCGTGGCTTATGCGAAGCAAATCAGGAGCAAGCCGCGCTAAAGGAGAAGATGATCGAACAGGCTTCTGAGGTTTTCGTCCTCGCAGATGCGTCCAAATTGGGGTTCGCAGGACAGCAAGCCTGGACGCCACTGGATCGCCCATGGACGCTCATAACCGACTCCGGCGCAACGTCATCGCAGTTGGCCCCATTTGAAGAACACGCAAATATTACTGTCATGGTGGCCGACAGTAATCCGAGTTAATGCAATGTTTTCGCCTGCATGTAAAGGCAATGTGCGCCTTGGGTGAGCGCCATGAAAAAGGGTGTCGCGATAAGGATAACGGACAATCTGAGCCATGCTTGATTTCCGCAAAAGTTCGCTCATTGGCGCATTGCGCAAGGTTCTCAAACGGGTCCACTATCCGCTGGAAGGGTTCTGTCGCATTGACGGTCAGATCGCGTGTTCGTTTAAGCTCAGTTGCTTTTCAAGACGGGTGTGAAACGTGATGCTGACCACCAAAGGCCCGCCGGTAAGATTCGTGTAAAAACCTGCCATAGTGGCCAAATCTTATGAAGGCAACGTCGTCTGAGTCGGCATCGCCTCTGGTGTCAGGTCTGTTGCATAGTCACCGAATCGTTTGAGCTTGCTGATGGCATAGGGGATAAATTACACGCGCAGAGGTGGTTGTCATAGGATGCCCAAATTGACTGGACCGCGAAACATAACAACGCCAAACACACTCGATCCCAGGCCGCCGATTCTGACCGAAAGGCGATGTGGCAGGTTTTTACACGAATCTTACCGGCGGGCCTTGCAGGCATCGAGATGATGCACATGATTCGAAAGCGGCAGCTCATGCTGAAGGGCGGCAACGAGATGTCTTTTGCCGACCAATTTTACCCGTTGGCAGGACAAATCCGTCCTGTCTGAGGGACCGGCATTCGTCCCAGCCCGAAGTGCGCTCGTCAGCGGCTAACGCGACACAACCAACCTCCGTCCCTACCGCAACCCTCACACCAGCTATGGTTCCGTCAGTTGCACATCCTAAGATGCGAGCCCTGCGATGCTGATGCCGGTGGCCAACAGCAACGTGTAGCTACGGTCCATGCCAAAGGATTACAACAGGACTCTACGGAAATCGCTCAGGATCTGCCCTAGATAGACGTTGAAACGCGCCGCGGCCGCGCCATCGATGACGCGGTGATCCCACGCCAGTGACAGCGGCAGCATCAGGCGCGGCTGAAATGCCTTGCCGTCCCATATCGGCTGGATGGTGGACTTGCAGACGCCCAGAATGGCCACTTCGGGCGCATTGATGATGGGGGTGAAGTAGCGTCCACCAATGCCGCCCAGGCTTGAGATGGTGAAGCACGCACCTGACATCTCAGCGGGACTGAGCTTGCCGTCGCGCGCCTTCTTGGCCAGTTCTCCCATCTCCTGCGAGATTTGCACGATGCCTTTTTTGTCGGCATCCTTGATCACTGGCACCATCAGGCCGTTGGGCGTGTCGGCGGCAAAGCCAATATGGAAATACTGCTTATAAATCAGGGCATCGCCGTCCAAGGAACTGTTGAACTCGGGGTACTTCTTGAGCGCGGCCACGCAGGCCTTGATCAGGAAGGCCAGCATGGTGACCTTGATGCCTGCGACATTTGGCCCCTTGGCGGACTTTTCGCTTTCCTTGTTGGTGGCAACGCGGAAGGCCTCCAGGTCGGTGATGTCTGCGTCGTCATGGTTGGTGACGGCCGGAATCATCACGGCGTTGCGCAGCAGGTTGGCGCCGCTGATCTTCTTGATGCGGGACAGCTCTTTGCGCTCAATGGGGCCGAACTTGGTGAAGTCGACTTTGGGCCAAGGGATGAGGCCCAGGCCTGCGCCATCGTTGCCAAGCCCTGTGCTCTTGGCATGCGCCGCCGCCAGCGTTTGCTCCGAGCCGCTCATGACGGATCGGGTGAAGCCTTGCACGTCGGTCTCGGTGATGCGACCTTTCAGTCCACTGCCCGTGACTTCATCGAGTGGCACGCCCAGTTCACGGGCGAATTTACGCACCGAGGGCGAGGCATGCGGCAGATTGTTTTGGAGAGTGGTTGGGTTATGCGCCGGCACGGCGAGCGCAGTGGCTGATGGAGCAGACGACGCTGAGGTCACACTTGCCGTGCTGGCCCGTGCGCTCACGCTGACATTTGCTACGGAATTAATAGCTGCCCGCTCCGTAACAACGGGGTCTACAGACTGTTTATTCTCCACGGCAGGCGCGGCAGGCGCGGCAGCCGCCGCAACCGCATCAGCGACTTCCAGCATCAGCAGTGGCGAGCCCTCCTTGACCTTGTCACCGAGTGCAACTTTGACTTCCTTGACCACGCCAGAGTGGCTGGAGGGGATTTCCATGGAGGCTTTGTCGCTCTCCACCGTGATCAGGCTTTGCTCCGCCTTCACGGTGTCGCCAACCTTCACCATCAGTTCGATCACCGCCACTTCGGCCAAGTCACCGATGTCCGGCACTTTGATTTCGATTACAGACAGGCGAGTCTCCTTGTTCTAGTTCTAGTTCTAGTTCTTTTTAGACGCGGGCCAACTGCTTCAGCGCCGCCTGCACAATGCTCGCCGCATCCACCGCGAAAAAGGCGCGCAAGGCCGCACGCGTGTCACTGCGGCCAAAACCATCCGTCCCCAGGGTGACGTATTTGCGACCCTCGGGCAGATAGGCACGCACACTCTCCGGCACGGCGCGGACATAGTCAGTGGCGGCAATGATGGGGCCGCCACTGGACGCCAGCTGCTGCGCAATGAAGGCGCTCTCATTGGCTGAACTGTTGGCCGCACCGTCGCGTGCCAGCTCGCTCCAACTTGTCACGCTAAACACGTCCACATCCACACCCTGGCTGGCCAGCAGCTGCGCGGCCTTGATGACTTCGGTCAGAATCGCACCGGAGCCCAGCAAGGTAGCGCGTGCAGGCGTTTTGACACCCTTGCCACCGTCACCATTGCGCGGGTAGCTATTGAATTTATAGCATCCACGAATCACATCGGACGCCGCGCCTGCCGGCAAACTCGGCTGGGCGTAGTTCTCGTTCATCATCGTGACATAGTAGAAACAGTCTTTTTGATCCACCAGCATCTCGCGCATGCCATGGTCGATGATGACGGCCAGTTCGCCTGCAAACGCCGGGTCATAGGCTTTGCAGTTGGGGATGGTGGCTGCCATCAGGTGACTGGTGCCATCCTGGTGCTGCAGCCCTTCGCCGCCCAGCGTGGTGCGCCCCGAGGTGGCGCCCAGCAGGAAGCCGCGTGCGCGCTGATCGGCGGCGGCCCAGATCTGGTCACCCACGCGTTGAAAGCCAAACATCGAGTAGTAAATATAGAACGGCAGCATGGCCAGGCCATGCACGCTGTAGCTGGTGCTGGCCGCCGTCCAGCTGGCCAGCGCGCCAGCCTCGGAAATGCCCTCTTCCAGAATCTGGCCGTCCATGGCTTCGCGGTAGCTCAGTACCGAGCCGATGTCTTCCGGCGCATAGCGCTGGCCCACGCTGGAGTAAATGCCAACCTGCTTGAACAGATTGGCCATGCCAAAAGTGCGCGCTTCATCGGCCACGATCGGCACGATGCGTTGGCCCAGGGTTTTGTCCTTGAGCAGGTTGCCCAACATGCGCACAAAGGCCATGGTGGTGCTCATCTCTTTGCCTTCGGCCGCGAGGGCGAACTGGGCGTAGCTCGTGATCTCTGGCACTGGCACCTGCTCGCAGGTCGTGTAGCGCTTGGGCAGGTAGCCGCCCAATTTCTGACGTTGCGCATGCAGATACTGCATCTCGGGGCTGGCGGCTGGCGGCTGGTAGAAGCTCAGCGACGTAACTTGCTCATCCGTCAGTGGCAACTGGAAGCGATTGCGAAACGCGATCAAGTCGGTCTCGTCAAACTTCTTCTGGCTGTGCGTGGTCATCTTGCCCTGACCGGCGCTGCCCATGCCGTAACCCTTCTTGGTGTGCGCCAGGATCACGGTGGGCTGGCCCTTGTGCTTGGCGGCGGCGGCATAGGCGGCGTAAATCTTCACCATGTCATGGCCGCCACGTTTGAGGCGGTCAATCTGCTCATCCGTCATGCCCTGGGCCAATTGCGCCAAGGCCTCGTTCTGGTCAAAGAAGTGTTCCCGGTTATAGCGCCCGTCCTTGGCCGCAAAGGTCTGCATCTGGCCGTCCACGGTGTTGGAAAACACTTTGGCCAGGGCACCCGTCACATCCCGGGCAAAGAGGCCATCCCAGTCGCTGCCCCACACCAGCTTGATGACATTCCAGCCAGCGCCCGCAAAGAGCTGTTCCAGCTCGTCGATGATGCGGCCGTTGCCGCGCACCGGGCCATCCAGGCGCTGCAGGTTGCAGTTGACCACCCACACCAGGTTGTCCAGCTTTTCTCGCGCGGCCAGGGTCAGTGCGCTCATGCTTTCGGGCTCGTCCATCTCGCCGTCGCCAAACACGCCCCACACCTTGCGACCCGAACAATCCAGCAACTGGCGGTGCGTCAGGTAACGCATGAAGCGCGCATGGTAGATCGAGCTGATGGGGCCGATCCCCATGGAGCCGGTGGGGAACTGCCAGAAGTCAGGCATCAGGTAGGGGTGCGGGTAACTGCACAGACCGCGCGCGCCTTCTCCCGTGGTGGCAGCCGGCGCCGTCAACTCCTGGCGGTAGTAGCTCAAATCCTCGACATTCAGGCGCCCTTCCAGATAAGCCCGTGCATAGACGCCGGGCGAGCTGTGCGGCTGGAAAAACACCAGGTCGCCCAGATGTTGGCGCCCTGGCTCATCGCAGCGGGCGTGGAAGAAATGGTTGTAACCCGTCTCGAACAAATCGGCCGCACTGGCGTAGCTGGCAATGTGGCCACCCAGTTCGCCATAGGCTTCATTGGCGCGCACCACCATCGCCAGCGCGTTCCAGCGCACCAGCGAGGACAGGCGCTCTTCCATGGCCAAGTCACCCGGGAAGGCCGGCTGGCGATCCACCGGAATGGTGTTCACGTAGGGCGTGCCGCGGGCTGGCTGCCAGGCGATTTTGGGGTCGCGGGCCATTGCATCGAGCATGTCCAGAATCTGCCGCGTGCGCTCTGGGCCCGAAGTTTGCAACAAGGACATGAGCGCATCGCGCCATTCGGTGCTTTCCCGGGGGTCAGAATCGATGGGCTCAATAGGTGGAGTGATGGCGGGTTGCTGCATGGGAAGACTCATTCCAAAGGTGTCAATCGATGTACTACTGTAGAAAGAAACTGACAGAATTTGTAGCTTGAATAGCTAAAATATCGGTCATCTACCGGCATATCGTGCGGTAAATTAAAGGTTTTTAAGCACTATGGGACTCGACAGCATTGACCTCAAAATACTGAACGAACTACAGGCCGACGCAAGCCTGTCGAACGTCGAACTTGCGCGGCGTGTCCACCTCTCGCCCTCGCCTTGCCTGGCGCGCGTCCGCGCGCTAGAGGAGCAAGGCTTGATACGACAGTACGTGGCTCTCCTTGATGCAGAGAAATTGGGCTTACACCTGAATGTCTTCATTTCAATCAGCCTTAAGCAGCAGAGCCGCAAGGCATTGCAGGCGTTTGAAGAACGCATTTGTATGCGGGAAGAGGTCATGGAGTGCTATCTGATGACCGGGGAGGAGGACTACCTGCTGCGCGTGGCCATCGCGGACATGCCGGCGCTTGAGCGCTTTATCCTCGAGCAACTGTCGCCTATTGCGCAGGTCGAGAAAATACGCTCCAGTTTTGCTCTAAAACAAGTTAGATACAAGACGGCCCTGCCACTTGGCTGAAAGGCGTGGCAATTGATTCGCAAGGGGCAGATGGACTGCCGAGTTGGCCAAGCCCGTCATCCTCAATCAGCGACTCCGCGCGCGGCAATCTCCGCATTCATTTCCTCGATAGACACTACCTTTTTGGGCTCGCCAAACATTCCTTTGAGTTCGGTTACGTCCATGTCGCGCCGGACGTCGGCCGTCTTGATTGGCGCGAGCGTAATGGAAACTTGAAGATCACCCCACACTACCGAACTCAAGCGCACGGCTTCAGCGTCAAATTCCTGTCCGTCATCCCCACCAATGCGGATCCTTAGACTGTACGGCGGGCGCTTTGGGGTCCATCCAGAGTTGTCATCGCTGAATGCGACAACTTCGTGTTCCTCCGGCAAGGCTTTCGTCAAAATCCAGCCGATGAGAGAAGAGTCAAACACGTTTGCGATTACGGTGACGATCATCTTCTCGTTGTCAATCAATACCCGGAACTTTTTAGTCGGCCCTGCAAAACACCGTCAGCCCGCATGAATGCTAGCTTTTCAGGGTAAACGCGGTAGAGTGAATCTCTCAGGAACTGGAGAATATCGATTCAGAAACTGAGAGTTTTGACGATATTCTGAAGGGCTAGCCAATGACCGACGACTTCTTTCGCAGCCGGCTCGAACAGATGATCGACAACAACCATCCACTGGCGGTTTTGGCATCACGACTGCCTTGGGAAAAGATGGAAGCTGGCGTGGCGCCGCAGTTTGACCACAAAGAGCGACCTCTCCAACAAAGCGAAGACGCACCAGACCTGGCCGGACCCGTTGTCAGAGTCAGCGGCGGCAAAGCCAGCAATGCCGGTCGCCCCAGACTCTCGATGCGCCTGATGATTGCGCTGACCCTACTCAAGAACAGTTTCGATCTCAGCGACGAAGAACTGGTGCAGCGCTTTGCCGAGAACGTCTACTGGCAGCACTTTGCAGGCTTCGAGTACTTTGACCCCCGCCCGCCCTGTGACGCTACCCAGATCGGACGCTTTCGTACGACACTGGGCGAGGCCGGCCTGGAAGAGCTGCTCAGCGCCACCATCCACACCGCAGTGGATGTCGGGGCCGTCAAGAAAAGCGAGTTCAAGCGCGTCATCGTTGACACCACGGTCCAGGAAAAATCCATCGCCCATCCGGTGGACAGCCGCCTGTTGGAGATTGCCCGGCGCAAAGTGGTGGCTGCGGCCAAGCGCTGTGGCATTGGCCTCAAACAAACCTTCGCCGCCGAAGGCAAGACCTTGCAACGCCAGGCGGGTGGCTAC
>DFWY01000164.1:0-1373 GCA_002381615.1 Polaromonas sp. UBA4122
GGCTCGGGCAGGTCACGGCCCCAGTTGACGCCGGTGATGTGGAAGTCCACTTCATTGGCGCCGCAAATCCAGTCGCCCAGCACCGCCACCTCACGGTCGGCCACGATGTTGAGCGGCTTTTTCAGGCCCACAGGTCCCAGGTAACCCGGCATGCAGCCGAAGTGATCTTCGATTTCAGCCCCAGTGGCAAAGCGGAAACCGGCGTCGAGCCCAGGCAGCTTGCCGACTTTGACCTCGTTCATGTCATGGTCGCCGCGCAGCAGCAGCAGCCAGACCCGGGTTTTGACCACTTCGTCGTAGTCGTTGAGTTCATCAGTGGCCAGCACCAGCGACTTGACGGTGCGTGCCAGCGGCTGTCCCAGCAGTTCGGCCACATCGGCGCAAGTAGCCTTTCCCGGTGTTGGCGTTTTCGCCATGGCCTGCGATGGGGCGCTGCGCGGGCCCTCGGGCGCCAGCGCTTCGGCCTTTTCCATGTTGGCCGCGTAGTCGCTGCCGGGGCAGTAGACGATGGCGTCTTCGCCCGTGGCGGCAATCACCTGGAACTCTTCGCTCAGGTCGCCGCCAATCGCCCCGCTGTCAGCAGCCACGGCGCGGTAGGTCAGGCCAAAGCGGTCAAAAATCCGGCGGTAAGCCTGCGCCATGACCTGGTAGCTGGCTTTGGCGCTGGCCTGGTCGCGGTCAAAGCTGTAGGCGTCTTTCATGAGGAATTCGCGCCCCCGCATCAGGCCAAAACGCGGGCGGCGCTCGTCGCGGAATTTGGTCTGGATCTGGTACAGGTTTTTCGGCAGCTGCTTGTAGCTTTTGATGTCCTGGCGCATCACGTCGGTGATGACTTCTTCGCTGGTCGGCTGGACCACGTAATCGCGGCCATGGCGGTCCTTGATGCGCAGCATCTCAGGGCCCATTTTTTCAAAGCGACCCGTTTCCTGCCAGAGCTCGGCCGGCTGGATCACCGGCATGCTCATTTCCACGGCACCGGCCCGGTTCATTTCCTCACGAACAATCGCCTCGACTTTGCGGATCACGCGCAAGCCCATGGGCATGTAGTTGTAAATGCCGGCGCCCAGTTTTTTGATCAGGCCAGCGCGCATCATGAGCTGATGGCTGACGACTTCTGCGTCAGCAGGGGCTTCCTTGAGGGTGGAGATGAAGAACTGGGAGGCTTTCATGGGCTATTTTTCTGGGTTTAGGGTGCTGAAGCCATGCCCTGAGCTTGGCGCTAGTGCCTTCGCTGTGCATAATGGACTCAGTTTAAAAAAATTGAGGTTTGATTATGCTTGACCGGGACGGCTTTAGGCCCAACGTCGGCATCGTCTTGCTCAACCAGAGAAGTCAGGTATTTTGGGGCAAGCGTATCCGTACCCACTCGTGGC
>DFWY01000164.1:1422-18999 GCA_002381615.1 Polaromonas sp. UBA4122
CTGGTGGGCTCGGAGATGTGTATAAGAGACAGGCTTTAGGCCCAACGTCGGCATCGTCTTGCTCAACCAGAGAAGTCAGGTATTTTGGGGCAAGCGTATCCGTACCCACTCGTGGCAGTTTCCGCAGGGTGGCATTGACCGGGGTGAAAATCCCGAGCAGGCCATGTTGCGTGAGTTGCACGAAGAGGTTGGGCTGTTTCCGCAGCACGTACAGGTGCTGGCCCGTACCCGAGACTGGTTGCGCTATGAGGTGCCTGACCGGTTCATCCGCCGCGATGCGCGCGGACATTACAGAGGCCAGAAACAGATCTGGTTCTTGCTACAGCTGGTCGGTCACGACTGGGATCTGAACCTGCGCGCAACAAGCCATCCCGAGTTTGATGCCTGGCGCTGGAACGACTATTGGGTGCCGCTTGATGTCGTGGTGGATTTCAAGCGGAGCGTCTACGAAATGGCGCTCACAGAGCTGTCGCGCTTCGTGCCGCGCTTTGATTCCCGGTTTGATCTGCGTCCAGACCAGCGTAACCGCTATTGGCGTGGCGGCTTGCACCAACGCGACCAGGCCGCAGAGGACAATCCCCGCGAGGCGAACGACCCGATGCAAGCCTACGCTGTCAGACTTGGTGCCTCGTTTGAGCTGCCTCCTGGCGCCACCTTTGAGCCTGATCCGCAGACCAGTTTCGGCGGGGATCCCCAGACGATAAAAACATGAAATTCAAACTGGCCTTCCTGGCACTTTTGCTCGGCGTGACCTGCGCGGCCTGGGCTCAGCCCACGGTGGACAATCCCGACTGGAAAGAGTCCGAAGTGCCGGCGCCACCGGCCTTTGACGTCAGCAAGCTCATTACTTTTGAGGTGTCACCAACCGCCTCGCTGGTCTATGGCGTCGACCCGGCTTCCATCCGCATTTCCAACAGCGACGGCGTCGTTCGCTATGTGGTGGTAGCCAGCAGTGCCAGTGGTGCAAGAAACGTGATGTACGAAGGCATACGCTGCTCCACCGGTGAATTCAAGACCTATGGCCGCTACTCGCCGGAAGGCCGCTGGAGCATGGTTAGCAACGCGGAGTGGCGCTCCCTGTATGAAAACATGCCGTCCAAGCATGCCTTGCGATTCGCCAAGGCCGGCGCCTGCAACAACGCGGCACCCGCAACGTCGGTCGATGTCCTGGTCAAGCAGTTGAAAAACCCGCTTTCCGCGGCGACGAATTAGGGCCCGTGAAAGCAACTGCGGGGCGCAGACGCTCTTCAGGTCTTAACGGCTAAGGACCAGGTTGGTGCGGTGAACCATTTCAGGCTCACCCGTGTAACCCAGCAGCTTTTCGAATTCCGACGATGCTTTCCGGCAAATCAGTCTGGCTTCGGAGCTCGAATAATTGGCCAGGCCCCGCGCAATTTCTGCGCCGTCGGCATTCCTGACTGCAATCACGTCGCCGCGTGAAAAATCACCCTGCACCGCAGTCATGCCAATGGGTAGCAGGCTCTTGCCTTCATCGCGTACCTTGCTTGCGGCGCCCCCATCCACGCTGACTGAACCGCGCAACTGCAGGTGATCGGCCATCCATTGCTTGCGGGCCTGCATCTTTTGGGTTTGCGCCACCAGCAGTGTGCCAATCGCCTCGCCCTGGGTCAGCCGGATCAGCGCCTGGGGCTCGCGGCCCCAGGCAATGACGGTAGAGGCCCCCGACCCCGCAGCGCGTTTTGCGGCCAGGATTTTGGTGATCATGCCGCCACTGCCGATGCTCGAGCCGGCGCCGCCCGCCATCGCTTCCAGTGCCGCATCACCGGCGGTTGCTTCGCGCACAAACTGGGCTGCGGGGTCCTTGCGCGGATCGGCGGTGTACAGGCCTTTCTGGTCGGTCAGAATGACCAGCGCATCGGCTTCGACGAGGTTGGCCACCAACGCGCCCAAGGTGTCGTTGTCGCCAAACTTGATCTCGTCGTTGACCACAGTGTCGTTCTCATTGATGACCGGCACCACGCCCAGTTGCAGCAAGGTCAGCAGGGTGGAGCGGGCATTCAGGTATCGCTCGCGGTCAGCCAGGTCGGCATGGGTCAGCAGGACCTGTGCGCTGCCAATGCCGTTTTCCCGCAATTTTGTTTCATACACCTGGACCAGGCCCATCTGGCCTACGGCGGCGGCGGCCTGCAGCTCATGAATGGCTTTGGGACGGGTGCTCCAGCCCAAGCGTTTCATGCCTTCGGCGATGGCGCCGCTGCTCACCATGATCACTTCGCGCCCACCCTTGACCAGGGCTGCCAGCTGCTCGCACCACTGGCCGATGGCGGCTGCATCGAGCCCCCGGCCCTCGTTGGTCACCAGGCTGGAGCCCACCTTGACCACAATGCGCTTGGCGTTGCGCAGAACAGGGGAGCCCGTTGTATCGTGCATTTTTCAGTACTTTTCAGGCTATAGCCCAATGGATACGGGAACAAGCAGCTATTATTTGCATAGCAAACACCGCTCTGCGCTTGCCAGCCGATCAGCCGGAAACAGGCGGTTCGGCTGGTTCTGGAGGCAGCTCGGCAAATCGCGGATCAATGTCTTCCACGGGTTGCTCGCTTTTCTGGACTTCTTTGACGTGCTGGTAAATCGTCTTGACGAGTTGTTCGCAGCCCTCGCGCGTCAGGGCGGAAATTTCAAAGACAGGGCCCTTGAACTTGAAGCGCTTGACAAAATCCTTGACGACGGCAGCGCGCTTGTCGGCGTCCACCATGTCGAGCTTGTTGAGGACCAGCCAGCGCGGTTTTTTATAAAGCGCTTCATCGTATTTTTTGAGTTCACCCACGATCGCCTTGGCCTGGGCGACCGGATCTACGTTTTCGTCGAAGGGTGCCAGATCAACGATATGCAGCAACAGGCGGGTGCGCTGCAGGTGCCGCAAAAACAAATGTCCCAAGCCCGCGCCTTCTGAAGCGCCCTCAATAAGGCCTGGCAAATCAGCCACTACAAAGCTTTGTTCGGGGCCTACCCGCACCACGCCCAGATTGGGGTGCAAAGTGGTGAAAGGATAGTCGGCAATGCGCGGCCGGGCATTGGATACTGCTGAGATAAAGGTGGATTTGCCTGCGTTGGGCATGCCCAGCAGGCCGACATCGGCCAGCACCTTCAATTCAAGTTTAAGATTTTTGTGCTCACCGGGCCAGCCCGGTGTCTTGCTGCGCGGCGCGCGGTTGGTCGAGCTCTTGAAGCGCAGGTTGCCAAAACCGCCATCGCCACCTTTGGCAATCAGGACTTGTTCGCCAGGCACCAGCAGTTCAAAAAGAACCTCGCCAGTCTCGGCATCGGTCAGGATGGTTCCCACGGGCATTTTGAGGATGACGTCATCGCCCTTGGCGCCGAACATGTCGGAGCCCATGCCATGCTGGCCATTGCGGGCGTTGTGGCGGCGCGAAAACCGGAAGTCCACCAGGGTGTTCAGGTTGACGTCTGCCACCGCATACACATGGCCGCCACGCCCGCCGTCGCCCCCGTTCGGCCCACCGAATTCCTTGTACTTTTCGTGGCTGAACGAGACGCAGCCACTCCCGCCATCGCCAGCGGCAATGTCAATATAGGCTTCGTCAACAAATTTCATGATGGGGTAGGGTGCGAGTAGAGCGGAGTGCTTAAGATACGGACAGCTAGTTTACAAACAAAAAAGCCCCGACAGATCGGGGCTTCGATGCCATCGACGTGATCAGCTTACGCTGGCGTCACATTGATGGTGTGCTTGTTCAGCGCGCCCTTGATGCAGAAGGAAACCGCACCATCAACCAATGCAAACAGCGTGTGGTCTTTGCCGATACCGACATTGACGCCTGGGTGAAACTTGGTGCCGCGCTGGCGCACGATGATGCTGCCTGCGTTGATCACTTCGCCGCCAAATTTCTTGACGCCCAACATTTTGGGCTGTGAATCACGCCCATTGTGCGTAGAGCCGCCGCCTTTTTTATGTGCCATTTTTCGTTACTCCTGGTACTTCCCTGCTTAACCGACGATGGCGCCGATTTGCAGTTCAGTGAAGTTTTGCCGGTGACCCTGGCGTTTCTGATAGTGCTTGCGACGACGCATTTTGAAAATGGTCACTTTGTCGTGCCTGCCGTGAGCCAGCACAGTGGCTGTAACAGTTGCGCCGGACACCAAGGGCGTACCAAC
Organism: Polaromonas sp. UBA4122; assembly: GCA_002381615.1. Taxonomy (GTDB): domain Bacteria; phylum Pseudomonadota; class Gammaproteobacteria; order Burkholderiales; family Burkholderiaceae_C; genus Polaromonas. The sequence goes on from DFWY01000164.1 coordinate 5,560, forward strand.
CTTGATTGTGCTGCCTTCTCCGACAGCCAATACCTGGTCAATAACGATCTCTTGGCCTACGTCCGCAGCAATCTGTTCTACTTTAATTTTTTCTCCAGCAGCAACCTTGTATTGTTTGCCACCGGTTTTTATGACCGCGTACATGTAAGACCTCGTAAATTGAGTTCTGCGGACGTATTTCCACAGAGCCCGATATTCTATCACGATAGCTTGAAAATGCCTGACCGGAGGTTTGTGGGCAGCTTCCAGTCAGGTCGCAGCCTCTGATGGTTGAAGGCGGGCTTTCTATAATCTGGCCAAACTTAACGTCTGGACCTCCTTTTGTCTGCCAATTCTTCAAGTACCGCTGCTGCCCTTGCCCTGATTGCCGACGACATGCGCGAAATGGACGCGGTGATCGAGCGTCGCCTCAAATCCGAGGTGCCCCTGGTCAGCCAGGTTTCGCAATACATCGTGGCTGCCGGCGGCAAGCGCCTGCGACCAGCCCTGTTGCTGCTGATGTGCGGCGCCCTGGGCTACCGCGGCGATCAGCGCTACAACCTTGCCGCCGTGGTCGAGTTCATTCACACCGCCACCTTGCTGCATGACGACGTGGTCGACGAATCCACCCTGCGCCGCGGCCGTGCCACCGCCAACGAGGCTTTTGGCAACCCTGCCAGCGTGCTGGTGGGCGATTTTCTATACTCCCGGGCCTTCCAGATGATGGTCGATGCCGGCGATATGCGCATCATGCAAACCCTCGCGGAGGCCACCAATGTGATCGCCGAAGGGGAAGTCCTGCAACTCATGAACATGCATGATGCCGCCCTGTCCGAGGAAGGCTACCTTCGCGTCATCCGCTCCAAGACCGCCAAACTGTTTGAAGCCAGTGCCCGTCTGGCGGCCTTACTGGCGCAGTCCTCCCCGTCCGTTGAGCAAAGTTGCGCAGACTACGGGCAGGCGCTGGGCACCGCATTTCAGGTCATTGATGATGTGCTGGACTACGACGGCAACGTCTCGGAAATGGGGAAAAACCTGGGGGATGACTTGCGCGAAGGCAAGGCGACGCTGCCCCTCATCATTGCGATGCAGCGAGGCACCGAGCGGGAGCGCGCCACCCTCCGGCAGGCCATTGAGACCGGTGAAACGGACCAGATGGCGCAGATTATTGCGATCGTGCATCAGACCGGGGCCTTGCAGGCGACGCGGGACGCCGCCGCTGCGGAGGCGCAACGCGCGCTAAACGCCTTGCAAACATTGCCACAAAACCCTTACAGTCATGCATTGATGCAGTTGGCCTCCCAATTACTGGCGAGGCGCTCCTGATGGTTTTGTCAAGGCGGGGTGTAGCTTAGCCAGGTAGAGCGCTACGTTCGGGACGTAGAGGCCGGAGGTTCGAATCCTCTCACCCCGACCATATTTCTTCAATGAAATCAATGGTGGTCTAGCTTGATACGGAAGAGCCAGCGCTGGCAAAAACCAGCGAAAAGGAGCGAAATGCTCCAAATCTGCTCCAAATCGGGTTGCGTCGCGATTCATTCGTTTGCCTGCGCCTAGCTGCGCTGACAGGCACGCCTGACCCGCCCTTTTGGGGCCGTGGGCCAAGCCAGTGGAGCAGCGACTTGATGAGCTCGGTCACTATGGGCGTCAACGGCCTCCACCTGACTGAATGCAGGATGTTGGACTTGGACTCGCTTTAATGTAAATTTCAGTTGCTCCTGGTAACTTACAATTTCCTCTGGGTAATTGCAATTGCTCCTTGTAAAATACAATTACCAAGACAATCTTGCTTTCATCAATTCCCATGAGTAGTTCTTCCGCCCAAAGTTATCTTCAATTTCCGCTTACCAAGTTGCTCGGCAACAGCGGCAACGTCCGAGTGCTGCGGGCCTTGATGTCCTACGGCGCGCCACTAAGCGCAGTTCAACTGGCGCGGGACACCGGTCTGACAAGGCAGGGGGTACGACTCGTCCTGGAAGGCCTGGAAGGTCAAGGATTGGTCACGACCCTTGGGCTGCCACGTTCTCAGCTTTTCGCGATAGTGCCCGTTCACCCGTTTGCCTCCACGTTAACGACAATCTTTGAGCAAGAGCGCAACCGGTGGGATGTTCTGAACCAAACACTGCGTGATACGTTGAATGCGAACCAAGGTGTGCGGTCCGCCTGGCTATACGGCAGTGTGGCGCGGGGTGAAGACACCCCCCGCAGCGACATCGACATCGCAATAGTTACACAAGAAGATGGAGCACATGTTGCCGAAGAAATTCGGGACGCATTTCAAGGGTTAGAAGACCTGTTGCACGCTCATTTCTCGCTAGTCGCGCTTACACCTGATGACGTTGCGAGGCTTTCGTCGGATGACCCCTGGTGGAAGGAACTTATAAAGGATGCTAAGTTGCTCAAAGGGGGATCCCCGCAACAGGAGGCATTGCGCTGCACACGCGGGGCTCAACTCGCATGACTGGAAAAAGCTCACGAAAAAGCGTTGACGCCTTGTATTGGCAGGGACGTTTACGCGCTGCGCGGGACCATCTGCGGATAGCGCATGACGCTGCAACATTGTCTGAGCCTGGGCAAAACGCAAGCCCTGTTGTAAGTCTGATTGTTCTGGCGGCTATTGCTTACTGCGACAGTCTTACAGCCAAACGAGCCCAAGTCGTCAACCAGCAGGACCACGCCTTAGCGCCACGACTGCTTCGAGACGTCCTGCGAAATACCCTACCGGACTCGCAAGAACGACGTTTGCGCCGAATGTTGAGCCTTAAGGACGAAGCTCACTACGGAGCCCGAATGACCCCTCTCGATGAAGCGAAGCGGCTACTTACTGAACTCGAAAGTTTTGCCCGTTGGACAGAAGATATGCTTCAATGACCGATGGTTGCTTTCTGACGACTCCCCACAGCCAAGGACGCCGAGCCCATCATCCGCCGGCTCATCGAGCGCACCGATGACGTCATCGAACAGATCTTCGCGCGGCTGCCGACCGGATTCCCCCAACAGCTCGCTGACTCCGTCTTCCAGGGATTGAAAGGGGCCGTGGGGAACTTGCAAGGCATGTCATCCTAGGCTGCGGCTGACGGCACGGCTTTCTCCCCGAAAGACCTGCTCATCGGACCGACGCAGCACCCAGACGCCCGCAGGCGGGACGTTTCTCCAGACCATGCCATGGTGCTGCCACCTGAAGCCCACGGGGGCCTCAAAGGGTTTTCGGGGTTGGTATGTGAACTGCACCAGCCAGGAACCCGCGTGCCTTTCCAGGGTGGCGACCAGACTTGCCTGCAGTTCAGCCGACACCTCGGCCGGTAAAGAGCGAAACGGCAGGCTGGAGACCACGACCAGCTTCTTGTTCGTTTGCAGCCCGGCCAGCACATCCTGCGCCGGCGCTTGCCGGACGTCCAACTCGGGAAATCGCTTTTTCAAACCCAGTGCAAGTTCTGGGTTGATTTCCACCGCGATCAGGTGCGGAGCCCCATGCTTGGCAAGGAGCGCCCGGGTGATGGCTCCGGTGCCCGCGCCCAGCTCAACAACGGTTCCTGACCCCGAAGAGGCCTCCGCCATTGCTTTGGCCAGAAAGGGAGAGGAGGGCAGCAGCGCGCCCGTGGTGGACGGGTCACGTAGCATGCATGAAAACAGGTGCAGCGGGCGCATCCTGGATGTAGTGCCCGGGTTTATCCGGGAGGCCCTCGCCCCTAGCTGCAGGAAATGCAACAACCCATACCTGGGCAGGGCCAATGCCGTCCTGAGGGACATCCGTTTGCGAGTCAGTGCCCGGCGGGAAAGGCCACTGTTGTCAAGGTTTTCCATAGAAGGTACCGGTAATTTTGCGCTGCGGCTCATTCAGTTGAGGGCGCCCGTCAAGAAACCAACATGCCGCCAGGCGGTCACGGCCAGCCGGTTTGACAAGCGTTACCGCATCTTGCGCACCGGCTTGGTCATGACCTTCCGAGAAATTTTCAACCTTGTTCATTCGGGCTTTTTGGCGCACACTGCAAGATTTCATACGAAAACCCCCGGGGGAAACCCGGGTACACTTGATATATATCAAACTTGGTACCTGCTTCAGGCTGCTGCGCCAGGTAACAGATAGTAAAAATTGTGTCGTTTTGCCTGGGGGCTCGTCTCCGTCAATGCAGCATAAGCCAGCCAGAAAGCCCAAGTTAGTGTCTGTCACCCAGTTTCCGGTTAGCCAACCCATTCCGCAACACATTGCCATCATCATGGATGGCAATCGTCGTTGGGCCAAGCAGTTCGGTATGCCGGCGGCACTGGGCCATGCCAATGGGGCCCGGCGCGTGCGCAGCATCGTGCAGGCCTGCGCTGACCGAGGCGTGCGCTTCATCACCCTGTTTGCCTTCAGCACCGAAAACTGGCAACGCCCGCCGGATGAAGTATCCAGCCTGATGGGTTTGCTGGCGCTCTACCTGCGCAAAGAAGTGAGCGACATGAACGCCAAAGGCGTGCGCCTGAAGGTGGTTGGCGATACTTCGGATTTTGACGTGAAGATTCAGGCCCTGATCCGCGACGCGCAAGAAAAAACCGCCCACAACGACACCATCACCCTCACCATCGCGGCCAACTATGGCGGCCGGTGGGATGTGGTTCAGGCCGTCAAGTCGTGGCAAGCGGCCCACCCCGGAGAGCCGGTTGACGCGATGGATGAAGCCAGCTTGGCCGCCCACCTCGGCCTGGCCTACGCGCCAGACCCTGACTTGCTGATCCGCACCGGCGGCGAATCGCGCATCAGCAACTTCATGTTGTGGCAGCTTGCCTATACCGAGATGTTTTTCACAGATGTCTTGTGGCCCAGTTTTACGGCCGATGAGCTTGATCAAGCCATCGCCTGGTACGGCATGCGTGACCGCCGCTTTGGTGGCACCAGTACTCTCTCGGTCGTCAAGGCCTAAGTTTTTTCATCTTATTTCCCCAATTGCCCATGTTGAAGTCATTTTCGAAGTCACTTTGTCTGCGAGCGATGCTCGCTGCGCTGGTTGTGTCACTGAGTGCGGGCTTGCATGCCCAGACGGCCGCGCCTGCTACCGGCTTCAGTTCTGGTTTTTCAGCCAGTGCGCCGGCCCCTGGTGCAGCGCCAGCGCCGGCAGCACCCGCACCCTCAACGTCATCTACGCCCACAACAGACCAAGCAGCAGCCATGCAGTCTGCACAGCAGAAGCAAGCCACAGCGCCAGACGCCGCCAAAGCTGGCGCCGATGCCACTGGCCCCGAGGCTACGCGTGCTCGTCCGCCTGCCCGTGTTTCCGGCCCCAGCCAGTTCCAGCGTTTTGTGCAAGAAACCACCGGCCGCTTGCTGCCCATGTATGGCCGCGACTTGTTTGATGCGCCACAAGCCTACGCAGTGGACAGTGCCCTGCCCGCACCTGATGACTACCTGTTAGGGCCAGGCGATGAGGTTCGGTTGCAGGTATGGGGTCCGGTGGACTTCAACACCAGCCTGACGATTGACCGCAATGGCCAAGTGAACATACCCAAGGTGGGCGTCGTCACTTTGGCTGGCGTGGCCGTGCGTGATCTTGACAAAACCTTGCGCGGTCATTTGGGCAAGGTCTACACCAACTTCAGCGCCAACGCCACTTTGGGGCGCTTGCGCGGCATCCAGGTGTATGTGGTCGGCCAGGCACAGCAGCCGGGCACCTTCCACCTGTCCAGTCTCAGCACCCTGGTCAATGCGCTGTTCGCCAGCGGCGGCCCCAGCGCCAATGGCTCCATGCGCAACATCGAGCTCAAGCGCGCGGGCAAAACCATCAGCACCCTTGACCTGTATGACTTTATTGCACGCGGCGACAAATCCCGCGACCTGCCCTTGATGTCGGGTGACGTCATTGTGATCCCGCCTGTGGGTCCGCGAGTGGCTGTCACCGGCGCTTTTGATCAAGCCGCCATCTACGAACTTAAATCCGGCGCCACCAGCGTGGCAGACATCCTGGCCTTGGGCGGCGGCGTGCCTGCCCTGGCCACCACCCAAAAGGCACTGTTGGAGCGCATCACGCGCGAGAGCAATCCGCCGCGTCAGGTGCAAGAAATCGTGCTCGATGAGCAAGGCCTGCGTCAGCCCCTGCACGATGGTGACGTGCTGACCCTGCTCGGCATCAGCCCGGCCTTTGCCAACGCCGTAACGCTGCAGGGCACCGTGGCGGCGCCGCTGCGCTACCGCTGGTTTGAAGGCATGAAAATTCTGGACCTGATACCCGAGCGCGATGCACTCATCACCGGCGATTACTACAAGCGCAAGAACCTGCTGGTGCAAAACGCAGAACTAGCGCAGGCCGCAGGTAGCAACGTGGCCACCCGTATCCGCGGCATGGCTGACCAAATCAACTGGGACTATGCCGTCATTGAGCGCATGGACCGCAATAAACTCACCACCGAGCTTATCCCCTTCAACCTGGGCAAGGCAGTGCTGCAGCGGGACCCCGCGTACAACCTGCCGCTGCAATCCGGTGACGTGGTCACCATCCTGAGCCAGAACGACCTGCGCCTGCCGCAAGACCGCCAGAGCCGCCTGGTGCGCGTGGAAGGCGAAGTAGCCGCCCCCGGCGTCTACCAGACCACCCCCGGCGAGACCCTGCCCCAGTTGCTGCAGCGCATTGGCGGCCTGACGCCGCAGGCCTATGTGTTTGGCGCCGAGTTCAACCGCGAATCGGTGCGCACCCGTCAGCAAGAAAATCTGGACACCCTCATCCGTCGGCTAGAAGCGCAGTCGCAGGCGCAGGCCAGCAGCGTCATAGCCAACCGGGGTACTGACAATGCGGCCCAGGCCCAAGTGCTGCAGCAGCAACAGCAAGCCCAGCTAAAAAGCCAGATCGATCGGCTCAAGGCCTTCAAGAGCAATGGCCGCCTGGCCATGGAACTAGACCCACAGGCCCAAACCCTGGCTAACTTGCCCGCCCTGCCGCTTGAGGACGGCGACCACATCCTCATCCCCGCTGTGCCGGGCTTTGTATCAGCGTTTGGTTCCGTCAACAACGAAAACGTGTTTATCTACAAGCCGGGCAAGACCGTGGGCGACGTCCTCAAGTCTGCCGGCCTGACCGAAGACGCCGAACCAGACCAGGCCTTTGTACTGCGTGCCGACGGCAGCATCATCGCGCGGCGCGACCGCAGTGGCTTCTTTGGCGGCGGCTTTGAATCCCTCCACGTCATGCCTGGCGACACCGTGGTGGTGCCCGCGCAAATTGACCGCGAGAGCCGCTACAACTTTGTCACCCGCGCACTCAAAGACTGGACGCAAATTTTCTCCAACTTTGGTCTGGGCATCGCCGCCATCAAAACCATCAACAAGTTGTAAAGCCATGACTGACCCTACGTCACAGTCTTTGCCTGGCATCGACGCACAACTGCGGGAAGTGTTGACACGCTTTCCAAGGCTGGTGCTGGCCGTGCTGTTTGGCTCGGTGGCCCAGGGGCGTCAACGCGCAGACAGCGACCTGGACATTGCGGTCGCAGCCAACCAGGCACTGACAGCGCCAGAGAAAATGGCCATCATCGAAGCGCTGGCCGAGCGCACTGGCCGCCCTGTTGACCTGATTGATTTAAAAGTAGTGGCCGAGCCCTTGCTGGGGCAAATCGTGCGGCATGGCCGCCGGCTGCTGGGTAGCGATAGCGCGTATGGCCAATTGATCAGCCGCCACTTGTTTGAGCAGGCAGACTTCATGCCGTATCGCACCAGGGTGCTGGCAGAAAGGCGGGCGGCATGGATCGGGAAGTAGTCGAACAAAAACTGGAGTCGCTGCGTCGCTGTTTGCAGCGCATCGAAACCAAGTGCCCTGCAGATGCTGAAACGTTGGTTACGAACTTTGACCTGCAAGACATCATCTCGTTAAACCTCAGCCGTGCTGTGCAGATGTGTGTTGACATTGGCGCGCACCTGATTGCTGGCATGGACGTGCCGCCGCCCGACACGATGGGGCAAACTTTTGATTTACTCGCGCAGTCAGGGGTGTTGAATACGGTGCTGGCAGGCAATCTAAAAAAAGCCGTGGGCTTTCGCAATATTGCCGTGCACAACTACGAAACCATCAACTGGCACATCGTGCACAGTATTGTGAAAAACCACCTGGCAGACTTCTCAGCATTTGCAAAAGTAGTGTCGCTGGAACTGTACAAATGAATATTGCTAGCAGCACAACACCATGACCGAACCCACCCAAGCCGCCATGAACCAGACGGACATGCCCGAAGACGACGAAATCAGCCTGCTAGACCTGCTGCAGGTAGTCGCCGACAACCTGCGCCTGCTGGTGCTGGCGCCACTGGCCGCCGGGCTGCTGGCGCTGGGCATCACCTTTGCCATCCCGCCCACCTTTACCGCCACCACCAAATTCATGCCGCCGCAGCAGCAACAAAGTGGCGCCGCCGCCATGCTGGCAGGCTTGGGCGCCTTGGGCGGTTTGGCAGGTGCAGCCAGTGGCCTGAAGAACCCGGCCGACCAATACGTGGCCTTCCTCAAAAGCCGCTCTGTTCAAGACGCACTGATCGACCGCTTCAAGCTGACCGACCGCTACGAGACAAAATTCCGCGAAGACGCCCGCAAAGCATTGGACGCCAATGTCCAAGTCGCCAGCGGCAAAGACGGCCTCATCACCATTGACGCGAGCGACAAAGACCCCGCCTTTGCCGCCCAGCTGGCCAACGCAAATGTGGAAGAACTAGGCAAGCTGCTCAATCGCCTGGCCGTGACCGAAGCCCAGCAGCGCCGCGTCTTTTTTGAAAAGCAGCTGACCAACGCCAAAGACAACCTGATCAAGGCCGAGCAGGCGCTCAAGGCCAGCGGTGTCAGCGCCGATACGCTCAAGGCCAACCCGCAGTCTGCGGTTGAGGGCTTGGCAAAGCTGCAAGCCGCCATCACCGCGCAACAAGTCAAGCTGGCCAGCATGCGCGGCTACCTGGCCGAGTCCGCGCCCGACTTCAGGCAGGCCCAAACCGAGCTGGCAGCCTTGCGCAGCCAACTAACCCAAGCCGAAAAGCAGGAGCCCGCGCAGACCGGGGGCGACGGTGACTATGTCGCCAAGTTCCGCAACTTCAAATACCAGGAAACCCTGTTTGATCTCTTTGCCAAACAGTACGAAATTGCCCGCGTAGACGAAAGCCGCGAAGGCGCCATCATTCAGGTGGTGGATGTTGCGCAGCCGCCCGAGCGAAAAAGCAAGCCCAAGAAGGCTCTGATTGCCATGATGACCACACTGGCCGTGGGCTTTGCGCTGCTGCTCTTCGTCTTCATCCGCCAAGCCCTGCGCGGTGCCGCTCAAACACCCGAATCGGCTGAAAAGATAGGCCGCTTGCGCCACGCCTGGGGCAGGGCGATCGGTCGCCGCCCCACCCCCCCCTCGTCATTGGGAGCGTAGCGCGGCAATCCATGCCCCTCCACCCATCATGCAAACCTACCTAATCGTCTTCGCCGTCACCCTGCTCGCCAGTGCCGCCCTGGTAGCTACCAAGCACTGGCATGGCCACCACAGCATGGACAGCACCTCTGGACCGCAAAAGTTTCACACTCACCCCACGCCGCGCGTGGGCGGCATTGCCATCGTGACGGGTATGCTGGCCGGCTATCTGTTGGCCCAGCCCAGCCGCCAGAGCCTGCTGTGGCCGCTGCTGCTGGCCGGCGCACCGGCCTTTGTGTTTGGCTTGGCGGAAGACCTGACCAAGAAGGTCAGCGTGCGTGCCCGGCTGCTGGCCACCATGGCCTGCAGCGTGCTGGGATGGGCCATCACCGGCCAGTCGATCACCAACGCCAACGTGCCAGGGCTCGACTGGTTGCTCGGCTTTACCGTGGTGTCGGTGCTCTTCACCGCCTTCGCCGTGGGCGGGGTGGCCAACGCCATCAACATCATTGACGGCTTCAACGGCCTGGCCGCCGGCACCGTCATCATCATCCTGTGCAGCTTCGCGCTGATGTCCAGTGCGCTCGGCGACGTGGACATGCTCCGCATCAGCCTCATCCTGGCCGCTGCCATGCTGGGATTTGGCCTGGTCAACTGGCCGCTGGGCAAGATCTTTCTGGGCGACGGCGGCGCCTATTTTGTGGGCTTTGCCCTGGCCTGGCTAGCCGTGCTGATGCTGGCACGCCACCATGAGGTATCGGCCTGGGCCCCCATGTTGGTGTGTGGCTACCCGGTGCTGGAGGTGCTGTTCAGCATCGTGCGCCGCCGCCGACGCAGCCTGAGCGCGGGCGATGCCGACCGTCTGCATCTGCACAGCCTGGTCAAGCGCCGCCTGGTGCGCTCCCTGTTGCCCAACGCCAGCAACCTGGTGCGCAACTCAACCACCGGAGCCATCATGTGGAGCGCCGCCCTGTTGCCCGCCGTCATTGCGGTCAACTGGCCCACCAACACACTCGTTCTCGTCATGGGGTGGGCTGGCTGTGCACTGTTGTACGCGGTGGTTTATGCACGGCTTACGCAGTTCCGCTGGCGCTTTAGCCCCGCCACTTTGACTACAAAAACAAGCACCACATGATCCAACCCGTCATCCTCTGCGGCGGCTCCGGTACCCGCCTCTGGCCGCTGTCCCGCAAAGCTTTTCCCAAGCAGTTTGTGCCCCTGCTTGACAACAAAAGCCTGCTGCAGCTCACGCTGGAGCGCGTAGCGCAGCTGGGCAGCCATGCGGCCGTCAACGTCATGTGCGTGGCGGCAGACGATCACCGCTTTATGGTGACCGAGGCCATGCAGGCGGCCAAGGTGAGTGGCACCGTCATTCTGGAGCCCGCCGCGCGCAACACGGCGGCCGCCATGGCGCTGGCCGCGCTGGCGGCACAGCCTGAGCAATTGCTGCTGTTTTGCCCGGCCGACCACCACATCCCCGATGCCCAGGCCTTTGCCGCCATGGTGGCACAAGGCCAGGCCGCAGCCGGGCAGGGCGCCATCGTCACCTTTGGCGTGGTGCCCAGTTTCCCCAGCACCGCCTACGGCTACATCCAGCAAGGCGAAGCCCGGCCAGACGGCAGCCACATGGTTGCCCGCTTCATCGAAAAACCCGCCGCCGACCAGGCCCAGGCCCTGATCCTGCAAGGCGACATGCTGTGGAACGCAGGCATTTTTCTGTGCAAAGCCGACACACTGCTTAAAGCACTGCAGCAGCACGCGCCCGACATTCTGGCCCACTGCCAGCAAGCCATGGCCGGCGCCACGCAAGACCAGGCCTTCATCCGACCCGAGCTCCAGGCCTTCAATGCCTGCCGCGCTGAAAGCATCGACTTCGCCGTGATGGAGCACCACGCCGATGTCGCCGTTGTGCCTTTCAGTGGCGCCTGGAGCGATGTGGGCAGCTGGAACGCCGTGGCCGAGCTGTCGAAGCCCGACGCGCACGGCAACCGCACCCACGGCCAGGCCCACACCCTGCACGCCCGCAACACCTTTGTGCACGCGCCGCACCGCCCCGTGGTGGTGCTGGGCACGCAAGACCTGCTGGTCATCGACACGCCCGACGCCGTGCTGGTAGTGGCCGCCAGCCATGCCGAGTATGTCAAAGACGTGGTCAATCATCTGACGCAGCAAGGCGTGGCCCAGGCCAGCGTGCACCGCCACACCGCCCGCCCCTGGGGCGCTTACGACAGCGTCGACGCCGGCGAGCGCTTTCAGGTCAAGCGCATCAGCGTCAAGCCCGGTGCCCAGCTGTCGCTGCAAATGCACCATCACCGCGCCGAGCACTGGATCGTCGTCAAGGGAACAGCCGAGGTGACCTGCGGCGACAAGACCTTTTTGCTGTCTGAAAACCAGTCCACCTACATCCCGCTGGGCACCGTGCACCGGCTCAAGAACCCCGGCAAAACGCCGCTGGAGCTGGTTGAAGTGCAAAGCGGCAGCTACCTGGGTGAAGACGACATCGTGCGTTTTGAAGATGTGTACGGCCGCGTCATTCCAATGAAAGCAGGGGCATGAAAAGCCATGGATCGCCACGGCCTGCAGCCTCGCGATGACGAATATGACCACCGCACCCAAACCCGCCCTTGCCACCGGCAAGCAAATCGTTGCGCCGCTGCGATCAAGCGCAACCATGCACGTTTTCCGCAAGATTTCATGTTCCAGCTCTCGGCCGATGAGTTCACGGCTTTGAGGTCACAAACTGTGACCTCAAACACCGGGCGCGGCGGACGCCGCTAGAACCACCCAAACGACCAATCGGGTTTGTCACGCCACAAGAGCGCCCTTAGCCGTCATTGCGAGCGCAGCGTGGCAATCCATTTCCTGAATTCACACAACTAACCATGACTCAAAAAACCGCCCTCATCACCGGCATCACCGGTCAAGACGGCTCCTACCTGGCCGAGTTTCTGCTGGCCAAGGGCTACATCGTCCACGGCATCAAGCGCCGCGCCAGCTCGTTCAACACGCAGCGCGTAGACCACATCTACCAGGACCCGCACATTGACAACCGCAACTTTGTGCTGCACTACGGCGACCTGAGCGACAGCAGCAACCTGACGCGCATCGTTCAGCAAACCCAGCCCGACGAAATCTACAACCTCGGTGCGCAAAGCCATGTGGCCGTGAGCTTTGAATCGCCCGAGTACACCGCCGACGTAGACGGCATGGGCACGCTGCGCCTGTTAGAGGCCATTCGTATCCTGGGGCTGGAGAAAAAAACGCGCTTTTACCAGGCCAGTACCTCCGAGCTGTACGGCCTGGTGCAGGAAACCCCGCAAAAGGAAACCACGCCGTTCTACCCGCGCAGCCCCTACGCAGTGGCCAAGCTCTACGCCTACTGGATCACCGTCAACTACCGCGAAGCCTACGGCCTGTATGCCTGCAACGGCATCTTGTTCAACCACGAAAGCCCGCGCCGCGGCGAAACCTTTGTGACCCGCAAGGTCACGCGCGGCCTGGCCAACATTGCCCAGGGCCTGGAAAGTTGCCTCTTCATGGGCAATATCGACTCGCTGCGCGACTGGGGCCATGCGCATGACTACGTGCGCATGCAGTGGCTCATGCTGCAGCAAGACCAGCCCGAAGACTTTGTCATTGCCACCGGCAAGCAGGTCAGCGTGCGCGAGTTCATCAGCCGCAGCGCTGCCCAACTGGGCATTACCCTGCGCTTTGAAGGCCAGGGCGTGGACGAAGTCGGCATTGTGCAAGCCATCACCGGCGACAAGGCCCCCGCTGTCGCCGTCGGCGACGTGCTGCTCAAGATCGACCCGCGCTACTTCCGCCCCACTGAAGTGGAAACCCTGCTGGGCGACCCCACCAAAGCCAAAGAAAAACTCGGCTGGGTGCCCGAAATCACGCTAGACCAGATGATTGAAGAAATGATGGCAAACGATCTCGATCAGGCCCGCCGCCATGCGCTGCTGAAGCAACACGGCTACAACGTAGCCGTGAGCGTGGAGTAAAGCGCCATGAGCAACCCACTGCGCATCTTCGTAGCCGGCCATCGTGGCATGGTCGGCAGCGCCATCGTGCGCCACCTGACACAGCACGCCGCCCCCTCCGTCATTGCGAGCGAAGCGCG
>DFWY01000164.1:19124-36822 GCA_002381615.1 Polaromonas sp. UBA4122
GCGAGCGAAGCGCGGCAATCCATCCCCGAATCCATCCCCGCAATCACAATCATCACCCGCACCCACGCCGAGCTGGACCTGATCGACCAGCAAGCCGTGCGCCAGTTCTTCGCCACCGAAAAGATCGACCAGGTTTATTTGGCCGCCGCCAAGGTAGGCGGCATCCACGCCAACAACATCTACCCGGCCGAATTCATCTACCAAAACCTGATGATGGAAGCCAACGTCATCCACGAGGCGTGGCGCGCCGGCGTGCAAAAGCTGCTGTTCCTCGGCAGCAGCTGCATATACCCCCGCCTAGCCCCGCAACCCATGGCCGAAGATGCGCTGCTGACCGGCCCGCTCGAGCCCACCAACGAGCCCTATGCCATCGCCAAGATTGCCGGCATCAAGCTCTGCGAAAGCTACAACCGCCAATACGGCGCCAGCCACGGCACCGACTACCGCAGCGTCATGCCCACCAATCTGTATGGCCCGGGCGACAACTACCACCCCGAGAACAGCCACGTCATTCCCGCACTGATCCGCCGCTTTCATGAAGCCAAAGTCGGCCAGGCCCCCAGCGTGACAATCTGGGGCACCGGCAATCCGTTGCGCGAGTTTTTGTACGTTGACGACATGGCTGCTGCCAGCGTACATGTGATGAATCTGGATAAAGCCATTTTTGAAGCGAACACCCTGCCCATGCAAAGCCACATCAATGTGGGTTATGGCGAAGACATCACCATCGCCCAACTCGCACAGGCTGTCAGCCAAGCCGTGGGCTATGAAGGCCAAATTGACTTTGACCCCACCAAACCAGACGGTGCGCCCCGCAAACTAATGGACAGCAGCCGACTCAACGCGTTGGGCTGGCAAGCCAAGGTCCGCCTGGAAGAAGGACTGGCTGTCGCATACAAAGATTTCAAACATGACAACATCTAAAAAAACCGCCCTAATCACCGGCATAACCGGCCAAGACGGCTCCTACCTGGCCGAATTCTTGCTCGGAAAAGGCTACATCGTCCACGGCATCAAGCGCCGGGCCAGCTCGTTCAACACCCAGCGGGTAGACCACATCTACCAGGACCCGCACGTCAGCAACGCCCGCTTCAAGCTGCACTACGGCGACCTGAGCGACAGCAGCAACCTCACGCGCATCATCCAGGAAACCCAGCCCGACGAAATTTACAACCTGGGCGCGCAAAGCCACGTAGCGGTCAGCTTTGAGAGCCCCGAATACACCGCCGACGTGGACGGCATGGGCACCCTGCGCATCTTGGAAGCCATCCGCATCCTGGGGCTGGAGAAAAAAACCCGCTACTACCAAGCCAGTACCTCCGAGCTCTATGGCCTGGTGCAAGAAACCCCGCAACGCGAAACCACCCCCTTCTACCCGCGCAGCCCCTACGCCGTGGCCAAGCTATATGCCTACTGGATCACGGTCAACTACCGTGAGGCCTACGGCATGTATGCCTGCAACGGAATCCTGTTCAACCACGAAAGCCCGCGCCGTGGCGAAACCTTTGTCACCCGCAAGATCACCCGTGGCCTCGCCAACATCAGCCAAGGCCTGGAAGACTGCCTCTTCATGGGCAACATCGACGCCCTGCGCGACTGGGGCCACGCCAAAGACTATGTGCGCATGCAATGGATGATGCTGCAACAAGACAAGCCAGACGACTTTGTGATTGCCACCGGCGTGCAATACAGCGTGCGCCAATTCATCGAATGGACCGCCACCGCGCTGGGCATGCAGCTCCGCTGGGAAGGCACCGGTGTCGACGAAGTGGGCTACGCAGTCATCCCCGGCGCATTGCTTGAGGCGGCAATCGTCCGCATCGACCCCCGCTACTTCCGCCCCACTGAAGTCGAAACCCTGCTGGGCGACCCCAGCAAAGCCAAACAAAAACTAGGCTGGGTGCCTGAGATCACCGCGCAAGAAATGTGCGCCGAGATGGTCGCCCACGACCTGGCTGAAGCCAAAAAACATGCGCTGCTCAAGCACCACGGCTACAGCGTCAATGTCAGTATTGAATGAAATTGGCCTCTAGCCCCCGTCTATCAAGCGCGACCAGCTATAAAAATAATACCAACTTTCCTTCACGCCATGAACCTATCCTTCAACGCAGCCATTGCCCAGCTCCCCGTTGAGTCTGCGCGAGAAGCACTGCGCATCTTGCTGGCACCGCACTTCAACCCGGTCTTTGGTGCGGCTAAAACGGTTGAGCATGAAGTGACTGCATTCAGTGCGCTGCAACTGTTGGGATTTTTGAATACTCCCGCTGAGCCCTTTGAACTCATTACCAAGCTGCGTGTAGCTGCAGCTCAAGTCAGGGTCAACACCTTTGATTTTGCAACCTGCAGTACAAAAACTGATGAAACGCCATCATTACTATGAGCCGCAATAGCATAGCACGCAACACTTTAGCGCTGGGTGGCGTACAAGTAGCTAATTTGATTTTGCCGCTAGTCACACTGCCTTATCTGCTGCGAGTTCTTGGTCCTGAACAGTTTGGCGTGTATGGCTTTTCTCAGGCTATTCTGGCTTACGGTGTGGTGCTGACGGAGTATGGTTTTAACCTATCTGCCACGCAACGTATGGCGCGTGCGCAGGGCAACCAGACTGAAATCAATCGCATTTTTTGGTCAGTGCAGGCGGCCAAAGCTCTTTTGGCTCTATGCGCTTTGAGCCTGCTAACGCTCGCCGTGTGCGTTGTGCCTCAACTTTGGGCTGTGTGGCCTGTAATGCTCGCCAGCACACCAGTGATACTTGGCGCTGTGCTCTTCCCCCAGTGGCTGTTCCAAGGGCTTGAGCGCATGGGCTTTGTCACCTTGTGCACCATTGCTGCACGCGCGCTCTCCATCCCACTCATATTTTGGTGGGTAAAGACAGATCAAGACACTTGGCGGGTTGCGCTTATACAAACCAGTGTTACGGTAGCAGCAGGCCTGCTAGCTTGGGGCCTGATTTGGCATGGCCGGATGGTGTCATGGCAACGGTCAAGTCTTGCTGACATCGGCGTGGCCATGAAGGACGGTTGGCATATTTTTATCTCCACGGCGGCAATCAGCCTCTACACCACCACCAACCCCGTGGTACTGGGTTTTTTATCTAACCACACTGCGGTCGGCTTGTTCACTGCGGCAGACAAAATTCGCCAGGCCAGTCAAAGCCTGTTCACGCCATTCAGCAACGCTGTGTACCCCCGCGTTAGTGCGCTCATGGCACAAGACGCCAGTGCCGGTCTCGCCCTGGTGCGCAAGGTGTTGCTTATTCAGGGCGGATTAACTTTAGCCATTTCCTGCAGTCTATGGCTGTTAGCACCATGGGCTGTGCATTTTGTCATGGGCCAGCAGTACGAAGGTGCCGTTAGCGTACTGCGGGTGTTAGCAGCAGTGCCTTTCTTAATCGGACTTAGCAATGTTTTTGGTATTCAAACCATGTTGCCGCTAGGCCTCAAAAAACACTTCAGCCGCATCGTCATGGCCTCTGGCCTAATCAATTTAGCGCTTTTGTTTGTGTTGGTACCCCTTTGGCAAGCCGATGGGGCTGCGGCCGCTGTGTTGCTTACCGAAGGTCTCGTTACTTTAACCATGGCAATGGTCTTACGCAGCGCAGATATTCACTTGCTGCATCTTCCTCAACTTCAAAAAATATGAAATACGACTACTTAATCGTTGGCGCTGGCTTTGCGGGCACCGTTTGCGCACAGCAACTGGCCGAGGCCGGTAAAACCGTGCTGCTCATTGACAAGCGCCCCCACATCGGCGGCAATGCCTATGACAAACGTGATGAACACGGCGTGCTTATTCACCCCTACGGCCCACACATTTTTCACACCAACGCTAAGCGGGTATTTGAATACCTCTCACGCTTTACCAATTGGCGCTTTTATGAGCATCGCGTGCTGGCCCAAGTTGGTGAGCAGCAAGTACCCATCCCAATCAACCTCACCACGCTCAATAAGCTGTACGGTCTGGAATTGGATGAAGTGAGTGCCATTGCTTTTCTGGAAAAAGCACGCGAGCCGCGTGACCCTATTAAAACAAGTGAAGACGTGGTGCTGAACAGCGTGGGCCGCGATCTGTGCGACAAATTTTTTGCTGGCTACACCCGAAAGCAATGGGGCTTGGAATTGTCTGAATTGTCCGCCGGCGTTGCTGCACGCATACCAACGCGAACCAACGATGACGACCGCTACTTCACAGACTCCCTGCAGTTCATGCCCGCCGAGGGTTACACCCGCCTGTTTGAGCGCATGCTTGACCATCCCAACATCGAAATTCGCTTGGACGTGGACTATGAGGACATTAAGTTGGCTGAGACGTACGGCCACACTATTTACACTGGTCCAGTAGATGCCTACTATGACTACCGCTTTGGCAAACTACCCTATCGAAGCCTACGCTTTGAACATCTGCACCTGCCAAATACTGCCCAATACCAGAACGTGGGAACAGTCAACTACCCTAACGTACATGATTACACCCGCATTACCGAGTTTGCGCACCTCACAGGCGAAAAACACAACGGCACTTCTATTGTGCGTGAGTATCCTACTGCCGATGGTGACCCTTATTACCCCATTCCCCGTCCAGACAACGAAGCACTGTTTAAGAGATATGACGAATTGGCTCAGGCAGAATCTAGCACGACATTTGTTGGACGATTAGCACAGTACAGATACTACAACATGGATCAAGTTATAGCGGCAGCATTAAATGCAGCTCACCACATCTACTTGCAGGGGGCCTGATGAAAATTTTACATGTGCTGCCTGGATTCCCACTTGATTACCCAGGTGGGATAACCAACTATGTACGAACGCTTGCAGCAACACAGATCAAGGCTGGCGATGAAGTGACGGTACTAACCGAATCATGTGATCCGGCAATGATGCCCCCTGGGCTTCAGATTATTCAAGTTACAACTCCAGGGCGAAAAATATTTTCGCTTAGACCATTAGCAACGGGAAAACATTCCGACGGTGCAATCAGCCAAATTGAACGAAAGCAACCGCACATTGTTCATTTTCATACTCTCTATGGCCTGTCTTTAAAATTCATTCGGAGTTTCATGAATCTCCAGATTCCATATATCGTTAGCTTGCATGACTATTATCTTGCCTGTCCGCGGATATTTATGATGGACAAATGGGGCAATGTTTGCCGCCAGATCAATCTAGATAAGTGTACGCGCTGTGTTGGGTTGCTGGAACAATCTATTATTATTCGGGCCGTTGCTCACAAACTCGACTGGAATTTACCATCAATAAAGGGTTTTGGTGCGTTTGAACGTGTCGATCAATTTACTCCATTCATGAATGGAGCTGCTGTACTGCTACCTGTGTCAAGGCGCGTCGAGGAAATCTTTAAGTATGTTTATCCCAAAGCACTATACCGCACAATTACCATCGGTAGTGCTTCGGCAGACCAACCCAAGGTGATACGATCAGATTCGACAGTGGTGCGGGCATCATTCTTGGGTACACTAAACGCACACAAGGGTGCAAAATTGTTTATCGAAATGATTGATTACTGTCGGAGCCGGTCAAGTTCAATTGAATTTCATTTTTATGGTCGAATGGACCCACAATTTGAACAACCTCTCAACGAACGGGGTGTCATCAATCATGGTGCATACAAGCCGAACGAAATGGCATCTATCATGGCAGCGACTGATTTAGGTTTGGTGTTGCCAATATGGGAGGACAATGGACCACAGGTAGTGATGGAAATTGTCAATTCTGGAACACCAATCTTAGCTACGCGTGTCGGCGGCATACCGGATTTAGTTACTGCGCAGAACGGATATCTTTTTCATCCCGATCATCACGAAGAAAAAGTCGCTGCTTTTGACTGGGCTATGCAGCAGACATCTAGTAGTCTGGCTAAGATGGGCGCAGCATCGCATCGCCTGAAGAACCCATTTGAACATGCGGCCGAAATCAGTGCGTTGTACTCACAATTTTCTATTGACAGTTGAATATTTTAAAAATGTTCAATAAATAGTTAGCTAAATAAATAATTCTGTAAAAAATTCGAAAATTCGAAAATGATAAAAATCAGTTACTGGTACTGTAATATTTAAACTATTTTTTATGTCTAGAGTTTTTAAATAGCCAATTTTTTTTGTGACATTAAGGTCTATGCGAAAACTTCACAATCAGAATTTAAATCGACAGAACCCAGTCAGAGCACGGGGGCTTCAACGATGCTTTGGTCGGGTTCACGCGCCACACCTGCAACCGGGTGCGCCTTGCGACTGGGGGCAGACCTAATGTTCGAGTTTCTGTTCAGAATCATCGGGCGTCTGTCGCGCACCTTCGATACCGTGATGAGTCAGATGCATAGTCGCCGCTTCGCCGTTTGTGGGCCCGGTGCGATGATCCGGCGTCCTAGGATGATTGTCGGCGGCAGGTACATCCGAATTGGTCGCGCCCTCGACTGCTTCCCGGGACTGCGTCTCGAGGTCTTTGACCGGCATCTGAGTCGCCGTTTCACGCCGCAGGTAATAATCGGGGACGGAGTCAGTATCAACTACGATTGCCACATCGGTTGCGTCAATCGCATAGAGATAGGCGACCATGTACTGATCGCGAGTCGTGTCTACATCACTGACCATGCACACGGCGCTACCGATTACGAGGACATCGACACTCCGCCTTCCTTGCGCAAGGTTTTCTCGAAAGGCCCCGTCATCATCGAGGATGGAGTCTGGATTGGCGAAGGCGCATGCGTGCTGCCCGGGGTACGCATCGGCAAGCATGCGATCGTCGGCGCCAACGCCGTTGTGACGCGCGACGTCCCCCCGTACACTATCGTCGGCGGCTGCCCCGCACGACCGATCAGAACGCTGATTTAGGGCTACAACACGGCCAACCAAGGACTCCCATGACCCACATATTCACCATTACCGCCAAGAACTACCTCAGTCTCGCGCTCACGCTGGGCCAGTCCGTCGCACGCCACCATCCCGAGGCCCTCTTCACTATCTGCGTCGCGGACGGGATAGACGATTTATCGATGTCGTACGAGCAATCTGGTCACCGCCTGATCGACGCCCGCACCGTGCTACCAGACTCGGCGTTCAACGACATGGCCTTCAAGTACGACGTGACCGAGTTCTGCACATCTTTCAAGCCGGCCGTGTTCAAGCACCTCTTCGACACCGAACCCACCACCGATCTGATCTATTACATGGATCCTGACACCCGGCTCTACAGCAGACTAGATTCCATTACCGAGGGCAGTCCCGAAAAAACTCTGTACCTCGCCCCCCATCTGCTGGACTGCCGCATTGCCGACGACAACCCCTACCCTGAGTACCACCATCTCTGGGAAGGTATCTTTAATCTTGGCTTCTGCGCAATCCGTCGCACCGCCGCTAGTCGGCGAGTTCTGGACTGGTGGGATGCGCGCCTGGGAATCTATTGCTATTCAGACTACACCGACGGCCTACATACCGACCAGAAGTGGATGGACTATGCACCGGCCTTTTTCACCAAGGAACTACAGGTTGTCCGTCACTACGGCGTCAACGTCGCACACTGGAACCTAATAGAGCGGCCGTTGACGCTAGAAAACGGCATGTATTACGCTGGTCCCGATCCGCTAATCTTCTTCCACTTTTCTGGCTTTGATTTCAAGGGTGATCTGCTCAACAAGGGCGTTCCCCTTGACAGGCAAAAAACTTATAGCGGCCCTCTTCTTAACGATTTTGCGCGCGACTATCGACAGGCGGTCAAGGACAATGGCTACGAAGCCTGCATCAAACTCCCCTACACCTACGGCAGATTCGATAATGGGACGCCAATTTCGAAACCGCATCGACGACTGTATAGAGAGTACGTCAAACACAATTCGGTACAGAACCCCTTCTCAATTCAGGGGCATTTCTATCTTAAACTATGTGACGCCAACCTGCTGGATAGCAGCCCGGCAGCTTCCGCAAATTATTCAAAGGCAACTGTCAGCAATTTGTCGCGAAAGCTGCAAATGATCGGGTTTGGGTTGCGCTTGTTCGCGCGAACACTTGGTTTCCGTCGATACGCTCAGATGGTCAAGTTATTTGGCTTTTTGGGCCGCTTCGAGAACCACAACTTTCTTCTAGACAAACAGCGTTGACTGCTGGGCATGGTACTGAAATCTGCTTCGACGTCGTCCGCACTCCTTTTCTGCAAGTTATTTCTTGACTTTTGCCTGCTGCCGGTCCCCAAAGGTGGTCGCCCGGAAGTGGTGGGTATCGTCCGATTAGATGCGATTGGTGATTTTGTCGTCTGGCTGCCGGCCGCGCAGGCGTTGGTTGCCCATCAGAGGGTCAAGCAAAAACAGGTGGTACTCATCGTGAATCAGCTTTGGGCTCCTTGGGCGGAAAGTCTGCTACAAGTTGATCAAGTAGTCGCGGTCGACGTCAATTTGTTCGCTAAGGGCCTCAGATACCGCGTTTCTATGCTGCAACGTATCCGGCGGCTTCAATTAGGTTCCATCATTGTGCCCGCCTACTCCCGCATCCCAGGTGATGGCAACGATGCCATAGCATTCGCATCTGGCGCACGCACCCGCATTGCCAACAAGGGTTACCGTTCCAAAAATCGCCTAGCAGGGTGGCTAAGAACTTTGCTAAATATCGGTTATTCACAAGTGGTCGCTACAGACGAAATTTGGAGCAGTGGTAACAGCCCAAAGAGCGAACTCGAGATCAATGCTAGCTTCGTGAAGGCTCTTGGCATTTCTCAAAATGGACTCCTCGGTAAGCTGCCAATCAGTCAGCCTCACGGGATCTATGATCTGCAAATGCCCGAGGAGCCGTACGTTGTGATGATCCCTGGAGGATCGTGGAGCGGCAAAGCATGGCCCCTGGAGCGTTTCGTTGAACTCGCCCGACAACTGAATGCCCATGGCTTCGAGGTCGTGGTGTCAGGTAGCGAGGGCGAGCGGGCAATATGCGACGAGCTAGCAAGCGCCTGCAGTGGGAGAAACATTGCGGGTCGAACATCCCTGCAGACCTTAGCGGAAGTTATTGGCGGAGCGCGATTGGTGATCGGCAACGACAGTGCCGGCATACACATCGCCGTTGCAGCCGGTGTTGACTCCGTATGCGTGATGTGGGGCGGCAGTTTCGGCCGCTTCATTCCCTACAAAAAGGAGATACTTCCGCGTGGCTTAGAGGCTCGCGCCGTCTACCGCCACATGGACTGCTTCGGCTGCACCGGGCCGTGTCCATACCCGACCGTCTCGGGAAAGGTGAAGTGCATCGACGCTGTGCCCGTGTCAGAGGTCTGGGCCACCGTGCATGACGTATTAGGAAAAAAGTAGAGTGTTTCAGGTGTGATTCTCATTAATTTGATTCTTGATGGCACGTCGCGGATTGTTCAATTCAAAAAATAGGCATGGATTTACTTTATTACCTCAACCTCATTATTGCAGTCGGCCTCATATTGGCTCCGATCTGGTGGAGCCAACGATTGCTGCAGCTTGACTGGTTGAATCCCGTATCTCTTTTTACGATTTGCTTTCTTCCCGTGGAGCTGTTCAAACTACTCATTGGCCAGTGGTTCCGCGATGAGGGACTTATGTATCCCTATTTTCAATTTGCAGTCTTGATGACCAACCTGCAGCAGTGTATTGGACTACTGTTACTCTATTTCACTGCACGGCTGAAAGTTACACGACAGATACCCTATATTATTCCTAGGCTCGGCTTCTACCGGAAACCTGATTTTGGATGGATATCTAGAGTTTTCTTTTTTCTATATGTCGCTGCTTTTCTAGCTCTGGCTCTAAAGACAGGTGGGGTTGCAGACTGGCTTTTAAATATTCGAGATTCATACATAAACAAAAGGGAGGGCAATGGTCTTTATTACGCAGCCGCAATTAATTTTATTTCAATTTCATATTTTTTTTGCGGCATTGCCAGTGACAATTGGCGAGCTTTTACTTTTCGTAGTATATTTTATTTTTTCGCAGTGTACATTCTAGGATCAAAAGGATTTTTGCTTAATTTTTTTGTCTTCTACCTAATCATAATATGGAGACAGCGACAGATAAATATTGGTCGAATACTATTGATTGCATTGCCAGTCGCCTTCCTTCTGTTGCTTGTCAACTTTTTCTCGAATCAGGATGCAATAGAAGTGGCAAGCATTGCGCAATATTTCGAATACTACCCGAATGCAGCAAGGTACTATGCCGACTACTTTGGTGGTGTGATAAAGCTGTTTGAGGGACAGGTAGTTCTTTCGTCATTTTGGGAATACGTGCCCCGCGGCCTATTTCCAGAGAAACCTTACGTATACGGAATTCTGCACGTGGTGGAGTTTTATTTCCCAGGCGGAGCCGAGAGTGGAAACACGCCTGCTATCTACGGTGGGGTGCCCCAGTTTGCAGACTTTGGCATTATAGGGTTACTCTTTTTTGCAATGATTAATCTGTTGCCATTATTTTATTTCGCTGGGCTGCGTTATGCTCTCGGCGAGGGGGCGTTTCTTCGTGCGGAGGGCCTTTCAGGAAGAGCCGTTATTATTTGCCTGCTTCTATTCTCTCCTGTATTTGGAGTATTTTTACCTACGGGAATTGTCGCATCGCTGCTTATTTTTGCGCTCGGTTTTATACAATTTATAAGAATAATTGTTCGTAGTTTCAAACCTTCCTATTTTAAATATTCTGCTACCAAATAAGGCATCCCCGATGAACTGGTTTTGTTCCGCCCTAGCGTTCGGCGATTTTGTTGTTGACTGCAATTTTATGCAATACGCTGGGTCTAGTGATGGTCTTTTGGCTGCGAGTTACCTGGAACCGCTTGCTGAGGCGCTTGAATACCAAGGTCGGATCCGGTTTTTTGATATGCCATCAAATGATATTCCTCCCTCCGTTTTCGGTGCTCGCAAGGGTACACTCTCGGGGATATTGCGCAGTGCTTATCTATTGCGTAAAGGCATAAAGTGTTCGGTCGGTAAAGATGACACACTCCACGCCCCAGTGGAAGATTTACGCTGGCGAGCAATATGCTGGCCGTACTCCGTGAACGCAGTTCGCACGAAAAAGCAAAATATGTATAACGCATATTGTGAGAGGTTTGGGGTTGATCCGATATCTTTATTGGCAGTCAATTTGCTAAAGCCATCTTCCATTCTAATATTTCCGGATAGTCGTCAAACTGTTAAAATAATTCCGGATTCGACTGTTTCCATGGTAATTGCTGCCAATGAAAGTGTTGGTATATCTACTGTCGTAGTCAAAATTCGCCCACCAGGGCAGCAGGCCGAATGCGAGGCAAATGAGACATCAATATGGGGTCTCAAAGCTCTTATAGAACTGATTAAAAGCGCCGACGCGATCGTTTCTGCTGATAGCTTGCCCGTACACATAGCGACATACTTTAAGCGCCCGATTTTCGTCTTTACGCCCGTACCAAAGGTCTCATGGCCACTATTGCCTCCTTCGGTTTTAATTCCGAGATTCTGGAGCGGGTTTTCAGAAATCGCGACCTACAATAGATGGCTATTGACGCAAAATGTTTAATTCCAAATTAAGGTTATTGGTGACTGGTGGTTCTGGTTTCATTGGCACCAATGTCGTGGATTATTTTGTGGGATCCAGCCAGCATGATGTACTAAACATTGACATTGCTGCACCATGCCATCCGGGTCACAAGCCGTGCTGGCGCCAGATCGATTTATTGGATGGACCAGCCTTGCAAGCGGCCGTATCTGCGTTCGATCCGCAGTTTGTCCTTCATCTGGCAGCCAGAACAGACCTTGACGGCAAGTCTCTCGATGACTACGCCGCTAACACAATAGGCGTAAGCAATTTGCTAGAAGCCTTGAAGTTAGCCCCATCACTGCGGAGTGTTGTTTTCGCGTCGAGCATGCTTGTTTGCAAACTGGGCTACATTCCAAGTTCGGCGTTCGACTATTGCCCGACCACCGCCTACGGTGAAAGTAAGGTTGTCGGAGAAATGCTTGTACGTGCGAACCCACCTAACTGCTCATGGACACTAGTTCGTCCGACGTCAATCTGGGGGCCTTGGTTCAAACAACCGTACAGAACTTTCTTTGACTATGTTTTGAAAGGTCGATACTTTCACATTGGTAAGACTCGTATCAGAAAGACCTACGGTTATGTAGGTAATGTCGTTCGACAGCTTGAGGCACTGATACTGGCCTTGCCAGAACAGGTAGATAAAAAAGTGTTCTACCTTGGTGACTCGTCTGATTATGTGATTCGTGACTGGGCCGATTCGATTGCACATCGGAAAGATATCCATATTCCTGAGATACCTACGATATTGATGAAGGGAGGGGCGCTCTTGGGAGACCTTCTCAATCGGTTTGGCTTGCGGTTCCCGCTTACCAGTTTTCGGTTGAAGAACATGACCACCGAAAATTGTTTGGACCTAGAGCCGATCTTGGGCATTGTTCGTGACATGCCCTTCGACCGAGAACATGCAATTGATTTGACTCTTCAGTGGATGAACGACCACCCCTAACCAACTGATGCCCCGTAAGGCACGCAGGAAATTTTTTTTAACCATTCCATATCGGACCACAGTATGAATTCTCTCTTTAAAAATAATTTATTGGAACAGATTGCGCTCTTGCAGACGCTGGGTTCGCTTGATTCTGTAGTTAGTAAAGCGACAGAAGTTGCCACACAGTCATTGAAGTCGGGGGGAAAACTGATGTTTTGTGGTAACGGCGGTTCGGCTGCAGACTGTCAGCACTTGGCTGCGGAACTAACCGGGCGCTTCATCAAGGACCGCCGCCCGTTGGCGGCGATAGCGCTCTCAACAGATACATCGGCAATTACCTGCATCAGTAATGACTATTCTTTCGATGAGGTGTTTGCTCGCCAGGTGCAGGGTTTGGGTCGTGCAGGTGATGTTTTGTTGGGTATTTCTACCTCGGGCAACTCACGAAACGTTATCCGCGCCGCCGAGGAGGCCCGTGCTGCTGGTATGTCTGTCATTGGCCTGCTGGGTCGCGAGGGCGGTGCACTGCACGAACTGTGCGATGTCGCTATCGTGGTGCCTAGTCAGGTGACGGCACGTATCCAAGAGTCGCATATTCTGATCGGTCACACGCTTTGCGGAATGATCGAGCAACAGTTAGGCTTGGTTTGAACGTCGAAATGCTTTCCAATTTCAGCCCCAATAAAAGCGCACTAGCTGCTTGTCGCGTTTTGGTTGTCGGTGATGCGATGCTGGACCGCTACTGGTTTGGTACGGTAGATCGCATCTCGCCCGAGGCGCCAGTGCCGGTGGTTCGCGTCACTCGCGAGGAAGATCGTTTAGGTGGTGCCGCTAATGTCGCCCTGAATGTCAAGAAGCTGGGAGCCAACGCAACTTTATTGACTGTAGTAGGTATTGATGAAGCAGCACGTAAGCTTGAAGATATGCTAATGAGTGAGGGTGTCACTACGCGGCTTGGTCGCGATGAACAGCTCTTCACAATTGTGAAACTTCGAGTGATCGGGCGTGCGCAGCAGCTTATGCGCGTCGATTTTGAAAATCAGCCAAACCATGAAGTACTGACGTTGATGTTGGCTGATTATGAACGTGAGTTGCCCGAGCATGATGTTGTGCTGTTTAGCGACTACGGTAAGGGCGGACTGACCCACATTCCGCGCATGATTGAACTCGCCAGAAAATTGGGGAAGCCCGTGCTGGTTGACCCGAAAGGCAGCGATTACAGTCGCTATGCTGGCGCCAGCGTGATCACACCAAATCGCTCTGAGCTGGCTCAGGTGATTGGCACCTGGAGTAGCGAGGCGCAGTTGACAAAGCACGCGCAAAAGCTTCGCGCCGAGCTGGGTTTGGCGGGCCTGCTTCTTACTCGATCTGAGGAGGGTATGTCACTTTTCTACGCCAGCGATTCCTGCAGCGAGCAGTTCAATGTTTCGGCACAGGCGCGCGAGGTGTTTGATGTGACTGGTGCAGGCGACACAGTGATTGCGGCGCTTGCTGTGATGATGGCCTGCGGGCTTTCACTTCGCGATGCGGTGCCAATCGCCAATCGTGCCGGTGGCATTGTTGTCGGCAAGTTTGGCACGGCTAACGTCAGTTACGAGGAGTTATTCAAATGAGAGTGGTTGTTACCGGTGCTGCTGGGTTTATAGGCTCAAACTTGATACAAGGTTTGAATTCTATTGGTGTAGACGACGTGATCGCCGTCGATGACCTGAGCGAAGGCCTGAAGTACCGCAATCTCCTTGGCGCGCAGATTTCGGACTACTTCGACAAGGATGAGTTTTACACGCGTTTCGCCAAGGGGGAACTCGGGCAGGTCGATGCGGTGCTGCACGAAGGTGCCTGTTCAGACACGATGGAGCACAACGGCCGTTTCATGCTTGACAACAACTACCGCTGCTCGAAGAACCTTCTTGACGCCTGCATGACGCAGGGCACGCGTCTACTCTATGCCTCGTCGGCGGCGACCTATGGGGGTAGTGACACGTTCCGTGAAGAGCCTAGGTACGAGCAACCGCTCAACGTCTATGGCTTTTCCAAATTACTGTTTGATAACGTGGTGCGACGGATGCTCACCCGCGCGCCGCAGCAAGTGGTCGGCTTTCGCTACTTCAACGTCTATGGACCCCGCGAGCAACACAAGGGGCGAATGGCATCCGTAGCGTTTCACCATTTCAACCAGTTCTATGAACATGGTCGAGTCAAGCTGTTCGGCGTATACGGCGGCTATGCACCAGGCGAGCAGAGACGCGATTTCGTTTTTGTCGATGACGTGGTTGCGGTAAATTTGTGGTTTCTGCAGAACCCCGATGCGCGCGGCATCTTTAACCTTGGCACCGGTCGCGCGCAGCCCTTCAACGATATCGCCATGGCGACCGTGAATGCTGTACGCGTAACAAAGGGCGAAGGCACGCTGACTCTTCCAGAGATGCTGCGGGAGGGCTTGATCGAATACGTTGACTTCCCGGAATCATTGGTCGGCAAGTATCAGTGTCACACCCAAGCCGATCTATCCCGCTTGCGCGACGTCGGATGTGACCATGTTTTCGTAGATGTCGCCAGCGGAGTGGGGAACTACGTCAAGTGGTTGAACCACGATAAATTGACGGCGGCAACTTGAGGTTTTTCATCTTTTCACGAAAACAATAAGCAACTGTGAATCACTTTCATGACAATTTCAAGTCTGTTTGACAAAGTCGTCCCGTGCGATAACTCGCTGCCCGAGTGCATAGCAATGCTTCCACGACCATTGGTGTTCACCAATGGGGTATTTGATGTGCTACATCGAGGTCATGTAACCTATCTATACGAAGCAAGGAAATTAGGGGCATCGTTAGTCGTAGCGATAAACACCGACAAATCTTCGCGTGCCCTTGGCAAAGGGCCGGATCGACCACTGAATCAGGAGCAAGACCGTGCCTTGGTGCTGGCCGGTTTGGGGTCTGTGTCTCTTGTTACTTTCTTTGATGAGTTAACACCGGTCGAGTTGATTAAAAAAATAAAGCCGAACGTTTATGTTAAAGGAGGTGATTATCAAATGGATGAACTCGAAGAGACGCGGATTATCCGATCATGGGGTGGCGCTTCGGTTGCAATCTCCTTTATGGATGGTTACTCCACGACTTCCTTACTGAAGCGTATTCGACACGAGTAGGCAATAGTTGATAAGAACGTTTTCCCCATATCCAATAAAAATTCATATGAAAATTAGTGTCGTCACAGTTTGCTATAACTCGGCCACAACCATTGGCGACACATTGCGATCAGTGCGCCAGCAAACCTACGAAAATGTTGAACACATTATTGTTGATGGTGGGTCAAAAGACACCACACTGGCAGTTGTGGCTGCTGAAGGGCCGCACGTGGCGAAACTTATTTCCGAAAGAGACAGCGGAATTTACGATGCCATGAATAAAGGTATTCAACTTGCCACGGGTGATGTTGTTGCTTTACTTTTTCTACCGGTACGTAATCCGACTAGGCTTCCTTGACGGCCGTATCGGTTTCATCTTCCATTTCATGCATGGCCTCTGGTACCGTTGCCTAGTCGATGCCAAGATGCTCGAGAAATCTCTTGATCGATCACTTAACAGGCTGCTGAAATACCTCTCAACACCCTAACAGCGAAAAATTCCGACAGCGTAGAACAGGCTACAAGCGATTTATTCGATGTCGGCAAGGGGGAGAGGACCATTGTTTAAGACGATTTTTGGAGCTGGAACCAGTATTTCAGCAGCCTGTTAAACGGCAGAACTCACCTTGATCCCTCTCAACATTGGTTCGAGGAGCTCGGGGCGAATGAGAATAGTTTTCCTAACTAGACGAACATCGTCAGGGACGCGGCCACATCAGAACGTGGTTTGCCCGTCCATCGATCGAGTTTTGGTTATTGACAAGGTTGGTTGATTTGAAAATTTCAGTTATTACAGCGGTCTATAACCGCCACCAAACAGTTGGTCAAGCCTTGGATTCTGTGCTTTCACAGTCTCATCCTGCGGTTGAATCGATTGTGATTGATGGCGCTTCGACCGATGGCACGCTTGCTGTGCTGGAACCTTACCGCTCACTTTTTGGCGTATTAATCAGTGAACGCGATCAGGGTATCTACGATGCGCTCAACAAGGGGATCAAGCATGCCACCGGCGATGTTATAGGTTTTTTGCATGCAGATGATGTTTTTGAAAATAGCGAAGTGCTTGCCAAAGTGGCTGCGGCTTTTCGAGACCCGACCATCGATGCCGTGTACGGCGATCTTGTGTATGTCCGGCACGACGATATAAGGCAGGTTATCCGCTACTGGAAATCTGGCAACTATGACGATGCCGCGTTATCACGCGGGTGGATGCCGCCGCACCCCACGTTTTACGTTCGTCGATCCGTGTATGAGCGGCTAGGTGGGTTCGATACCCGCTACCGTATTGCGGCTGACTACGATACGGTTTTGCGCTTTCTGGCTGTCGGCAAAATTCGTGCGGCCTACATCCCCGAGGTGTTGGTGCGGATGCGAGCGGGGGGTATCAGCAACCGTTCGTTAAAGACGATTGTTCGTAAGTCGCTTGAGGATATGGATGTGCTGCGGCGCAATAAAGTAGGTGGGTTCCGTACGCTGGCGTGGAAGAACCTCAGCAAGTTGGGGCAGTTCTGGAAGCGATAAATGACCCGGGAACGGTCGCGCCCAGTTTGCTTGCGCACGAGTTTGCATCGGCCGTGGCGGCGCTGCCGCTGGTGTCGGTCGATTGGGTGGTAACCAACCCCGACGGC
Source organism: Polaromonas sp. UBA4122 (assembly GCA_002381615.1). Taxonomy (GTDB): domain Bacteria; phylum Pseudomonadota; class Gammaproteobacteria; order Burkholderiales; family Burkholderiaceae_C; genus Polaromonas. Next base: position 36,337 of record DFWY01000164.1, read on the forward strand.
AAACTGTTGCTGGGCCAGCGCATCAATGCCCCGGCACGCGGCTGGTGGTTCACGCCGGGTGGGCGCATCCGCAAGAACGAAGCATTGGTCCAAGCTCTGCAGCGCGTGACGCGGGAGGAGTTGGGCTTGGCACCAGACTTTTGCGGGCAGCTGCTGGGCAAAGCCCGCCTGATGGGCGCCTGGGACCATTTCTACCCAGACAGCGCCTTCAGCCCCAGCGTGTCAACCCACTACGTGAACCTGCCGCACTGGCTGCCACTGTCGTGGGCCGAGGTGGCTCTTTTCAAGCTGCCCATGGGTGAGCAAACACAGTGGCTGGCAATGGCTGCCGCTGGCAGATGCGGCCAAAAACCCGCTCGTGCATGCTTATGTTCGGCCTTATGCGACTTGGTTAGTCGGCCCTGCAAAACACCGTCAGCCCGCATGAATGCTAGCTTTTCAGGGTAAACGCGGTAGAGAGAATCTCTCAGGAACAGGAGAATATCG
>DFWY01000164.1:37005-37485 GCA_002381615.1 Polaromonas sp. UBA4122
AGTCAGCGGCGGCAAAGCCAGCAATGCCGGCCGCCCCAGACTCTCGATGCGCCTGATGATTGCGCTAACCCTGCTCAAGAACAGTTTCGATCTCAGCGACGAAGAACTGGTGCAGCGCTTTGCCGAGAACGTCTACTGGCAGCACTTTGGCGGTTTGGAATATTTTGATCCTCGCCCACCGTGTGACGCCACCCAGATCGGACGCTTTCGCGCCACGCTCTGGGCGAGGCCGGCCTGGAAGAGCTGCTCAGCGCCACCATCCACACCGCAGTGGATGTCGGGGCCGTCAAGAAAAGCGAGTTCAAACGCGTCATCGTTGACACCACGGTCCAGGAAAAGGCCATCGCCCATCCGGTGGACAGCCGCCTGCTCGAAATTTCCCGGCGCAAAGTGGTGGCAGCGGCCAAGCGCTGCGGCATTGTCCTCAAACAAACCTTCGCCGCCGAAGGCAAGACGCTGCAACGCCAGGCGGGTGGCTAC
>DFWY01000153.1:0-332 GCA_002381615.1 Polaromonas sp. UBA4122
CGGCTCATCGAGCAGCAAAACATCCGGGTTGCTGATCAAGGTCCTGATCAACGCCACTCGTTGCCGCATGCCGCCTGACAGGGTCCGAGGGTAAGCGTTCTCGAAACCGGACAAGCCGTAGGTATTCAAGTATTCGAGCGCGGTCTCGCGTGCTTCGGCCATCGGCATTTTTTTCAGCTCCAGGCCCAACAACACATTTTCGAGTACGGTTCGCCACGGAAACAGCAAATCTTTTTGCATCATGTAGCCAACGCGGCCACGCAGATTTGTCACGATGGTGCCATCGACACTGATGCTTCCCGCGTCTGGCTCTAGAAGGCCGGCAATGATAT
>DFWY01000153.1:494-810 GCA_002381615.1 Polaromonas sp. UBA4122
CTCTAGAAGGCCGGCAATGATATTGAATACCGTTGTTTTGCCGCAGCCGCTTGGCCCGATCACGCTGAGAAATCCGCCTTGCGCGACGTTGATGTCTACGCCATCAAGCACCGGCAGTGCCGACCCCTTGGATATAAATGACTTGCGGATTCCCTGTAATGACAACTTGAACGGTGGTGCTGCCATGGGTAATGCTTTTTGGTGACGCCAAAGGCGTGTTGGTGGATCGGAGCGAAATCAGATATTTTTTCTAAGCAACATCCATGCCATGTAAATTCCGTTGCACGCGTGCCTTGCAGCGCCCAATCGTGGGCTA
>DFWY01000153.1:879-9100 GCA_002381615.1 Polaromonas sp. UBA4122
GCAGCGCCCAATCGTGGGCTAGCCAGATCAAAGTAAGCGCAATCCTGATCGCAATAAGCACTCATTTCGAGCATCGCGCACGAGAAAATACCTACTTAAAGTGCATGAACCGAAAGCGGGCGGCGTGCGCCAGCAGAAGCGCTCATGAAGCGGGTAAGCCTTGATGAGGCGTCAACGGTGGCGGCGCCATCAGAGTTTCGACATGCCTGCTTGCGCTGGAGCACCGATCAGCGCCTCGACGCGCATCGTGATAGACGGGTGGCGACGCCGAAAAATCGGTTGGCAACCAGCTTGGCAATGTGTAGCTCATGGGTTTTGGTTGACTGTGCGAATTCGCGCCGCCCTGCAAGTGTTCGCAGGTGCTTTGGCATGACAAGCCTTGCGCACCAAATGCCACCACGACGGGCAAGATGGCTTTTCATAACGTCGCCCTTTGTAGCTAGGCGATGTAGCAAACCGTCCTACGCCAAAAATCCTATATAGATCAATGACTTACGGTCGCTGGTGCGGCTGGCGGGGATCGAACCCACGACCCTTGGCTTCGGAGGCCAATACTCTATCCACTGAGCTACAGCCGCTTCCTTTTATATTGTAACCGTGGAGCCGGGAGAACTTCGCAGCGCAGCTGGACATCACCACAGCTAAGCGAATAAGTCACCACAGTTAAGGTCTAACTTCGGTGAATTGGCAGCCTGAATTGTCACTTTACTATTGAATTGGAAGGCGGGCGGAGGATAAAGACGAAGAAGTCGACTAACCCGCACCAAAGTCCAGAGGCAAGTGGGAGCCTTGGCGACAGTAACGCTCTACGGGAAAAGACAATCTCTAACCACCACCTGACTGTCAGGGTTGCTTGATCGGGTGTTTCGATAGACGGGGCTATCCAACTTGTTCAAACTAGCTGGGTTAGGATCGGCGACTCCTTTGCTGCGCAATGTACCTATCTACATTGCGCAGCAAGTCGGAGGGCGAAATCCCAGTCATAGATGGCGCTTTGGGGTACGTAGCCGAAATTTGCGGAATCAAACTGACTTGTCCAAATCCGGCAGTCATAACTGCATGGAAACGGATGGCCGCAGAGCAGATTTGATCAGCCCTAAGATACTGAGACTAATCTTAGGCCTATGCGTTGGAAAAAGTGATCAAATGGACAAGTTGACGTTACGTCCGGCATGACCCATGCCGCAACTAGTCGGTGACCCACGCGCCGCTCAGGCAAGGCCAAGGCGCGAGAGAGTTTCACCCTTCGGCTTGCCGTCCGCGGTCCAGCCGCGCAGCTGATAGTACTCCGGCAGCATCTGCGGCAGCTTGGCGACCAGGCCCTTGGCCGCGCCGCTCGGCGCGGGCTCCTCGAGGATGCGCTTGGGCAGGGTATCGTCCCTGGCAGACAGGCCAGCAGCGAGATTGAACTGGCGCTCGAGATTCCAGATTCGCTCACCGGTCTCGCGCATGCGCTCGGCTGTCCAGCCGCCGCCGCAGGCAGCGTCGATCTGGCTCGCGTAGTGTTCTTCGGTCAAGCCGGAGGACCGGGTAAACAGGCACAGTCCGGAAGAATCGATTGCGGCGATGAAATCCTGCGACTCCTTGACGACCTTGGCCTTGCCGGCGACGTCGGTCGAAGCGAAATCATGCTCATAGGGGCTCGCGCGGAGATGGCAGGCGCCGCGGTTGCTCGTGGCGTAGGCGAGTCCCATGCCCTGCATGGCACGGCCGTCGTAGGCCGCGAATTCCTGACCCTTTACGGTCATTGACAACTCAGGTCGGCCGTACTTCTCGCACAGCAGCTTCGAGCCCAGCCCAATTTCGCGACCGAAACCTTCGCCCTTACCGGTCATCTCGGCGAGCTGACAGAGCGCCTGCGCGTTGCCAAACTCGAGACGGATACCTCCGCTCTCCTTCTCCGTGATCACGCCAAGATCGAACAGTTCCATTGCGGCCGCGATCGAGCCACCGAGCGAGATGGGATCCATGCCGTACTCGTTGCACATGAAGCCGGCAAAGGTCGCCGCATCGAGGTCGTCGACACCGACCGCGGCGCCGAGCGCATAAGCCGTCTCGTATTCGAGCCCGCCCGAGGCATGGTGATACTGCGGACGATCCTTGACCGAGAAGTGCTGCGGGTCGATATGGCAGATGCGTCCGCAACCGATGGTGCAGGCAAAGCAGGCGCTGTTGGTGATGAGGTTGGTGTGACCGTGCTCGTTTGGCGTCCGCATTGCCGTGGCGTTGAGCTTCTCGAAACCCTCGAACTGGACCTGGCGGTTGTTACGTGTGGGCAATGCGCCAAAGGTCCCGGTCACGTCCATCATCGGGATCGTGCCGAAACGCGTAAAGACCATGCGCCCTTCGTTATTGGCGAGTGTCATGCTGGCGGCGGCAGCCGCCTTCATGAACGCCTGCTTGTTGGCGGGCTTGACGCCGACCGTGCCGCGTACGGCGATGGCCTTGAGCCGTTTCGAGCCCATCACGGTGCCGACGCCGGAGCGCCCGGCGGCACGATACAGATCGTTGACGATGCAGGCATAGCGGCAGCCGTATTCACCCGATGGCCCGATGGATGCGATGCGAATCAAGGGGTCCTTGTGCGCAGCCTTGATGGCAGGTTCGATCTCCCACACTGAGCGTCCCCACAGATGGCCGGCATCAATGAGTTCGGCGTGCTCGTCCTCGATGTAGAGGTAAACCGGACTCGGCGCGCGACCTTCAAGAATGACAATGTCCCAGCCGGCCATCTTGAGCTCGCCGCCGAACTGGCCCCCGGAATTCGAACAGGCGATCGCGCCTGTCAAAGCGCCCTTGGTCACCGCCGACCAGCGGCCGCCGGTCGAGGCCATCGTGCCGGTCAGTGGCCCGGTCGCGATGATGAGCTTATTGTCCGGCGAGAGCGGATCGACCTTGGGGTCGATCTCCTCCATGAGGTATTTCGTGGCCAGACCGCGCTGACCGAGGAAGGTTTCGGCCCACGCCATGTTCAGGGGTTCGGACACGCAGGTGCCTGCAGTCAGGTTGACTCTCAACAGCTTGCGTTGCCAGCCCATGATTCGGACCTCCTATCACGTCACGCCCGGGGTGACCGCGCCGAAGCCGATGCGGCCGAACATGGCCTCAGTCTAACCCAATGGCGTGTTGCTACCGACCTGATTTTGACCAAACTACCGGGATTTGATTGGCCACCCAAGTCAAGGCGCGCAGTCAATGTCCGGGCCATGTTGGGTCAGTCGATCATCGGCACGGCTGGTCAATAGTGAACCGGCGCCAACAGGTCAAGCGGCTCTGGGAATTTGGCAAGGTGCGGTATCGCGGGCTACAGAAGAATGCCACGCGTGCGTTCACTGCTCTGGCGCTGGCCAACATCTACCTCAGCCGAGAAAGGTTGATGGCACAGGTGCATCCATGAGGGCGCAATGCGGGCCAAAAGGCCTGCAAAAAAGGCCATACGGGCCACGAAACGGGGCATTTCGCACCCGTTTCCGAGAACTGCACCGTCAACGATTTAGGCTGGTGTTTTTATGGTACTTGTTCAGCATAGCCTTAAGCAAAAAGACTGAAAATTGACCAGTACAAGTAGTGTCTGTGGTCAATAATTTAGCTACCTATGGTGTGCCATGATTTCCAAAAACGGTTAATGCGAGAACCAGAACCAATTTGGGTGCGCTCTTGAGCAGCGGCACGACTTCGATATCCCAGACCTGGAAAATGGATCAACTCGCGATCGCCAATAGCGCCGGGGGTTCTGTGAGGGAAGACTGGTAGCGCCCTCGATGCGGCGCGCGCTGCGCTCACTTATGCCGGCCTTGGCCGCAGCCAGCGCTTGTGATTTTTACTTTCGGATGTTCATGTAGAGGCAAACCTGCTGATCGGTGATTCGGGTTGATGGCACTGGGCTGAACTCTCTTATTGAGATCAAAACCCTCTATCGTGAACCCCTCCAAACCCGGCGCGGCCGGACAAAATGATTGTCGCGCCCCAGGTCAGCGGGTCCTCTTGATTTGATGTGCTGGACCCCGCCACCGGCTACAAGTTGGCTGACCGTGGCCAACCCGGGCCCGGCTGACGCAGAGGTAGCAATAGAAGCAGCCAATGCGGCTTGGCTGGCCTGGCGCAGGAAGACGGCCAAGGAGCGCAGCATCATCCAGCACAAATGGTTTGATTTGCTGATGGCTAACCAGGGAGACCTGGGCGCATCATGACGGCCGAGCAAGGCAAGCCTTTTGCCGAAGCTAAGGGTGAAGTGGCCTATGGCGCCAGTTTTGTGGAATGGTTTGCCGAAGAAGCCAAGCGCGTCAATGGCGATACCCTGCCGCAGTTTGACAACCGCCGCCGCCTGACTCACCTCAGTAATCCAGCTTCGCTCAGGCCCATACCTGAATTGGAAAATACTACAATTTAATTTTTCGCAGGTCAATGCACCCGCAATGCATGCCACAACCCGGATGGAGTCCTCCGTGAGCCTGTTATTTTCCCCTTTGACGCTACCGTCCCCGCGCGGTGGCCTGACGCTGTCCAACCGGATCATCGTCGCCCCGATGTGCCAGTATTCCGCCGTCAACGGCGAGGCAACCGACTGGCATCTGGCGCACTGGAGCAACCTGCTCAACAGCGGGGCTGCCATGTTGACCATCGAAGCCACGGCCGTTACCGCCGACGGGCGCATCACGCCCGCCTGTCTGGGCCTGTGGGACGAGCGCACCAAGCAGGCACTGGGTGACACCCTACAGCGCGCCCGCCAGTTGGCACCGCACCTGCCGGTGTGCATCCAACTCGCGCATGCCGGTCGCAAGGCATCAAGTGCGCTGCCCTGGCAAGGCGGGCAACTGCTGTCTGCCGCGCAAGGTGGCTGGCAGCCCGCAGGGCCGTCAGCCTTGCCGCAACTGCCCAGCGAACCGCCACCGACCGCGTTGACCGTCGTACAAATGGCGCAGATTCGGGACGCCTTTGTCGTCGCGGCGCAGCGGGCTGCTCGCCTGAGCATCGACGCCATCGAACTGCACGCGGCACACGGCTATCTGCTGCACCAGTTCCTCTCGCCGATTGCCAACCAGCGCACTGACAACTACGGTGGCAGCTTTGACAACCGGGTGCGCTTTCCGCTTGAAGTGTTTGCCGCCGTGCGCCAGGTGTTTGACGGTGTACTGGGGCTGCGGGTGTCCGCCACCGATTGGGTCGAAAGCGGCTGGGACGTCAGCCAGACCTCGGAATTCGCCCGACAGGTCAAAGCTCTGGGTTGTGATTTCGTTCATGTGTCATCGGGCGGCGTGTCGCCCCAGCAAAAGATTGCCGTCGGCCCGGCCTACCAGGTGCCGTTTGCGCGTCAGATCCGGCAGGCGTCTGGCCTGGCCACGCTGGCCGTGGGGCTGATTACTGACCCCCAGCAGGCCGAAGACATTTTGCAGGCGGGCGATGCTGACCTGATCGCATTGGCCCGCGCCTTTCTCTACAACCCACGCTGGGGCTGGGAAGCGGCTGCCGCCCTGGGGGGCCAAGTGGCCGCCAGCCCACAGTACTGGCGCTGCCTGCCCCGAGAGGCGCAGAACATTTTTGGCGAAGTTCGGATCGGCTCGCGATGAACCGGTGATGCGGGCTTCAAGCCCGCCCTTTGGGGCTCAAGCCTTCAGGTAATCGGTCTTGCCACCGAGCCAGCGTGTCACATGTTTTTGCGCGAGCGCCGAGTATTGATCCAGCATCAACGGGGTATATCAGTTTTAAGTCGCTGTTTAACGGAACTTATTGATGGCACAGTACCAGTGCAAACAAGTCATTTAGAAACATGAATTTCTCAAATCCCTTACCAGATGGCCTTGAAATAGACCGTCGACTGTTGCTCCTGAGCCCGCAAGACAACTGCCTGGTTGCTTGCAGACATCTTGTGGCGGGAACCATTATCACGGTAGATGGTAAATCCATCACCCTGGTGCAGGAAATTGCGCTGGGCCATAAAGTTGCGCGACGTCGTCTCAAACAAGGCGAAATTGTGATGCGTTACGGGGCGCATATTGGGTCGACTCTGCGAGCAGTGGAAGCTGGCGAACACCTGCATCTGCATAACCTCAAGAGCGACTACATCCCAACCTATACGCTGACCGAAGGTGAGCGCTTTGCAGAGTGAACTGAGAATGACAATAAACCCAAAGCTACAGCCTACTTTGACCGGCTATCTGAGGAGCGATGGCCGCAAGGGCATACGTAACTTGGTAGTCGTCGCCTACTTGGTTGAGTGTGCGCACCATGTGGCACGGGAGATAACCCTATCCTTTCGCCATCAGAACGTGCACCTTATCGGTTTTCCTGGCTGCTATCCCAACGGATATGCAGACAAAGTTATGCGACAGTTGGTCACCCATCCCAACGTAGGTGCCGTGCTGCTTATTTCATTGGGGTGCGAGAGCTTTAATAAGCAAGGCTTGGAGACTTTGGTGCACGCCACAGGGAGGCCTGTGCATACACTGACTATTCAACAAACGGGTGGTACCAAGTCCACTATTGCGCAAGGCGTAGAGTGGGTACAGCATGCGCAAGAGGCCATTGCCAGCACGCAGCGCGTAGCCATGCAGATCGAAGAATTGGTGGTGGCTACCGTGTGTGGCGGCTCTGATGGCACCAGTGGCATCACTGCAAATCCCGCTGTTGGTCGCGCCTTTGATACGCTGGTGGAGCAAGGTGCCGCCTGCATTTTCGAAGAAACGGGTGAACTCGTGGGCTGTGAGTTTCATATGAAACGCCGCGCTGCCACACCAGAATTGGGGGAGGAAATCGTTGCCTGCATTGAAAAAGCCGCCAAGTATTACACGGTGCTTGGCCATGGCAGCTTTGCACCAGGAAACGCCGATGGTGGTTTGACCACCCAAGAAGAAAAATCATTAGGTGCGTATGCCAAGAGCGGTGGTTCACCTATTCAGGGAATCCTCAAGCCGGGAGATTTGGCGCCCACTGGCGGCTTGTACCTGCTCGATGTGGTGCCAGACGGCGAGGTACGCTTTGGTTTTCCGAATATTTCAGATAACGCCGAGATTGTTGAACTCATTAGCTGTGGTGCGCACATGACGCTATTTACCACTGGCCGCGGTTCAGTGGTGGGCTCCGCGATCAGCCCGGTCATCAAGATCTGCGCTAATCCGCAGACCTTCGCTAGTCTTTCTGAGGATATGGATGTCAACGCTGGACGCATCCTGGACGGTGAGGCAACGCTTGAAGAAGTCGGACAAGAAATCGCTCAGCTTGTAGTTCGCGTTGCGCAGGGCGAGCCCAGCAAGTCAGAAGAGATGGGCCATCAAGAGTTCATCCTGACCTACAAAAACTTTACTCCGATAGGACCCACATGTCTTCCAATCAGGCAATCGATCCCGGTGCAAACGATTTGACCGAGCGCTTGCAGCGCTGCTATACCGGGGTGGTGCACGACATCATGCGTGCCATGGGACTGCGTGACTTTACCCTTCCACCTGAATTACGCCCCATCATTCCCGAACAGGCCATTGCCGGGCCAGCGTTCACCATACGCGGCAAGGTCTCTACCGGCGCAGATGCCCATGAAACACTACTCGCGTGGACTGGTTTGCTTTCCAAGGCGCCAAGTGGTTCCATCTGGACATCACAGCCTAACGACCGCGTGGTAGCGCATATGGGTGAACTTTCCGCTGAAACTCTTAAGAACAAGGGTGTTCGCGGCTGCGTTGTGGATGGCTTTATCCGTGACACCAATTTCTTGCTGGACATTGGTTTTCAAGCGTGGTGCCGAGGATTTACGCCACGTGATGTGGTGGGACATTGGCTACCTGATGCTATTAACGTTGATATTCAGATTGGCGATGTTCGAATTGCACCCGGGGACTATCTGGTTGGCGACCGTGACGGTTTGATTCGAATTCCCCAACGCTATTTGGAAGAAGTTGTCCAATTGTCTGAGAAGGCCATAGCCACAGAAAGTTTGGTTCGTAGCGCCATTCTTCAGGGGGTCGATCCGCAGCAGGCGTATTTGAAATATGGGAAATTTTGATGAACCCATTAGAAAATTCTTTGGCAATAATTTGATCCGTGAGCTTAAACATCCGTTTCTAAATCTGACCGATCGCATTGGGTAGATAGCCGAAATTTGGGGCATCAAACTGACTGTCCAAAAGCCGACAGTCAGAACGGCGCGGAAACGGACCGCCCCGGAGCAGATTCGTTCAACCCCTAAGATAGTGGGTTATGTCGCGTTGGCCACTGATGGACGTGATTCTGG
>DFWY01000037.1:0-156 GCA_002381615.1 Polaromonas sp. UBA4122
ATCATGATGATCGACTTTGCGATTGACGCCGAGCGCAATGAAGGCAAGTCGCCGCAGGAGGCGATCCACCAGGCCGCCTTGCTGCGCTTTCGACCGATTCTCATGACCACGCTGGCGGCGCTGTTTGCCGCCGTGCCGCTGATGCTGGGCTGGGGT
>DFWY01000037.1:371-641 GCA_002381615.1 Polaromonas sp. UBA4122
TGCCGCTGATGCTGGGCTGGGGTGACGGTGCCGAGTTGCGCCGCCCGCTGGGCCTGAGTATTTTCGGCGGCCTGATCGTAAGCCAGGTGCTCACGCTGTTTACCACGCCAGTGATCTACCTCAGTTTTGACCGGCTGGCCACAAGGGTCAGGCGCTGGACTGGCAAGACCTCCGCAGCCTCAGAGAAAGCCGCGCAGTGAACCTCTCCGAGCCCTTTGTCCGCAGACCCGTCGCCACGGTGCTGCTGACCATCGGCTTGGGGCTGGCGGG
>DFWY01000037.1:743-27709 GCA_002381615.1 Polaromonas sp. UBA4122
GCGCTGGCGGGCATGGGCGCCTTTTTTGTGCTCCCGGTTTCGCCGCTGCCGCAGGTGGACTTTCCCACCATCTCGGTGAGTGCGTCGGTGCCCGGTGCCAGCCCTGCCACCATGGCCAGCAGTATTGCGACGCCGCTGGAGCGGCGTTTGGGCGTGATCGCGGGCGTGAATGAAATGACGTCTAACAGCGGCTCGGGCTCTACCCGCGTCACATTGCAGTTTGACCTGAACCGCAAAATTGATGCGGCTGCGCGGGAAGTGCAGGCCGCCATCAACGCCTCCCGCGCCGACCTGCCCGCCACGCTGCGCAGCAACCCGACCTACCGCAAGGCCAATCCGGCCGCTGCGCCGGTCATGATCCTGGCGCTCACCTCCAAAACCCGCTCGCCAGGCCAGATTTATGACGAGGTCTCAAACCTGGTGCAGCAAAAGATTGCCCAGGTGCCGGGCGTGGGCGATGTGGAACTGGGCGGCGGCTCGCTGCCTGCGGTGCGCGTTGAGCTGAATCCGTTTGCACTCAACCGCTATGGCGTCAGCATGGAAGACGTGCGGGCCGCACTTCAGGCATCGAATGCCAACCGGCCCAAGGGCGAGATAGAAGTTAATAGTGACGGTAGTGGCCAGCGCCTGCAAATTTACTCGGGCGCCAACACGGCTACCGGAGGGCGCCGGGCTGCAGACTATCAAGGGCTGGTGGTGGCCTGGCGCAATAACGCGGCGATACGGCTAGGCGATGTGGCCGAGGTGCTCGATGGCGTTGAAAACACCAACACCCTGGGCCTCTTCAACGGCGAGCCGGCCGTCATCGTGCTGGTGACGCGCCAGCCTGATGCCAACGTGATTGAAACGGTGGACGGCGTGAGCGCCCTGTTGCCGGCCTTGCAGGCCCAATTGCCTGCTGACGTGCGCTTGCAGGTGGCCTCTGACAGAACGCTCTCCATTCGCGCGTCGCTGCGCGAGATTGAGCGCACGCTGTTGATATCGATTGCGCTGGTGGTGTTGGTGGTTAGTGCGTTTTTACGCAGCGCGCGCGCCACTTTGATTCCCGCCGTGGCCACCGTGGTGTCGTTGCTGGGCACTTTTGCAGTAATGTATTTGCTGGGTTTCAGCCTCAACAACCTTAGCCTGATGGCGCTCACGGTGGCCAGCGGCTTTGTGGTGGACGACGCCATCGTGGTGCTTGAAAACACCAGCCGCCACATTGAGGCGGGCATGGACCGCTTCAAGGCAGCGCTGCTGGGTGCACGCGAAGTCGGTTTCACCGTGCTGTCCATCAGCTTGTCTCTGGTGGCGGTGTTCATCCCGCTGCTCTTCATGGGCGGTCAGGTGGGGCGGCTGTTCCGTGAATTTGCGGTCACGCTGTCGGCGGCGGTGTTGATCTCGCTGCTGATTTCGCTGACCACCACGCCCATGATGTGCGCCTGGTTGCTCAAGCCCGATGACAGCAGCAAGCCGCCCGGGCGCATTGCACGCTGGTTTGAAAATGCCTTCAAGCGCATGCTCCGCCTCTACGAAGTCAGCCTGGACTGGGCGCTGGCTAACCGGCTGTTGGTGATGCTGATACTGCTGGCCGTCATCGTGCTCAATGTTTATCTCTATGTCGTGGTGCCCAAGGGCTTTTTCCCGCAGCAGGACACCGGGCAGATCAGTGGCGGTCTACGCGCCGACCGGAGCATTTCCTTTCAGGCTCTGCAGGGCAAACTGAAGCAATTGGTCGACATCATCCGGCGCGACCCGGCGGTGGACACCGTGGTCGGCTTTACCGGCGGTTCCCGCGCGGGGGGCGGTTTCATGTTCATCAACCTCAAGCCGGTCGCGCAGCGCGCTGAGGCCGGCCAGGCGGTGATTGCGCGGCTGCGTCCGCAACTGGCGCGGGTCACCGGCGTCGCCCTCTTCCTCAACCCCGTGCAAGACCTTCGCGGCGGCGGCCGTCAGAGCAATTCAACCTACCAGTACAGCCTTAAAAGCGACAACGCGGCCGACTTGGCACTATGGGCCACGCGCCTGGCCGAGCAGATGAAGCGCCAGGACGCGCTGACCGACGTGGACACCGACCAGGAAGAAAGCGGCGTCGAAACCATGGTCACTGTGGACAAAGAGAGCGCGGCGCGACTGGGCATCAGCTCACGCGATGTGGACAACGCGCTGTACAACGCGTTTGGCCAACGCCAAGTGGCTACCATTTATAGCGAGCTGAACCAGTACCACGTGATCATGGAGGTGGCGCCGCGCTTTACCCGCAGCCCCGAGTCGCTCAAGGACATCTACATCCCGGCCAAAGGCGGCAGTGGCACGACGCTGGCCACGGCGGCGGCGTCCAGCACCACAGCGAATGTGGTGAACCCGGCCTTGCGCGACCCCTCCACCGGTCAGTCCCTGAGCTCGTCAGTCACAACCATGGTGCCGCTGTCGGCCATTGCGCGTTTTAGCGAGGGCGCCACGGCTGCCTCGGTCAGCCATGAGGACGGAGAACTCTCCACCACGGTGTCTTACAACCTGGCCGAGGGCAGCACCATCAGCGATGCCGAGGGGGCCGTGCGGCAGGCGGAAGCCGAGATTAGCCTGCCCAACAATGTGCGCGGCAGTTTTGCGGGAACGGCACGCAGCGCCCAGGAGTCGCAGGGGCAACAGCCGCTGCTGATTCTGGCCGCTCTGGTAGTGATTTACATCGTGCTCGGCATTCTTTACGAGAGCCTGGTGCATCCTCTCACGGTGATCTCCACGCTGCCCTCGGCTGGCGTGGGCGCCGTGCTGGCGTTGATGCTGTTCAAGATGGAGTTTTCCATCATCGCGCTGATCGGGGTTTTCCTGCTGATAGGCATTGTCAAGAAAAACGCCATTTTGATCATCGACTTCGCCCTTGAAGCCGAGCGAGCGCGCGGCATTTCCGCCGTGGAAGCGGTGCGTGAAGCCTGCTTGCTGCGCTTTCGCCCTATTTTGATGACCACACTGGCCGCCATCCTGGGCGCCTTGCCGCTGGCCATCGGGTTTGGCGAGGGCACCGAGCTGCGCCGCCCGCTGGGTATCGCCATCATTGGCGGGCTGATTGCCAGCCAGCTGCTCACCCTGTTGACCACGCCGGTGGTGTATGTCCTGCTCGACAAGCTGCGACGCCGCAGCCCATCCGAGCGCCAGCTAAGCCGTCATCGCGATGAACCTTCATCCAGTCATCCGCCCACCGAGCCATCCAGCGAGCCAACTGCAGGCAGCCCGCTGCAACTGCAATGAGTGATTCCATGCGCCCAAGCTTTACCCCTCACCTGTGCGCCGCTGCGGTGCTGGCCCTGCTAGTCAGTGGCTGCGCCGTCGGCCCCGACTACCAGCGCCCGGCCAGCCCCGACGTCAGCAGCTTCAAGGAAGCTGAAGGCTGGGTGCCCGCTGCGCCCGCCGATGCGCTTGAACGTGGCCCGTGGTGGTCGCTGTTTGGCGACCCGGTGCTCGATCAGTTTGTCGAGCGCGTGGAAGTGTCAAACCAGAACGTAGCGATTGCCGTGGCCGCCTATGCCCAGGCGCGCGCACTGGTGCGCGAGCAGCGGGCCTCGCTGTTCCCCTCAGTCACGCTGGATGGCAAGGGAAACCGTTCCGCCAGTGGCGGCAACAACGGCAGCGTCAATAACAACTACCAGCTCAGCCTGGGCGGCAGCTGGGAGCCCGACGTCTGGGGCCGCCTGGGCCGCGCGGTGGATGGCGCCACGGCAGGCGCACAGGCCAGCGCAGCAGACCTGGCATCGGCCCGGCTGTCGGCCCAGGGAGAACTGGCTGTCAACTACTTGTCGCTGCGCCAGACGGATGCGCAAAAGGCACTGCTTGAAGGCACCATCGCCGGCTACCAGCGCGCACTGGAAATCACGCAAAACCGCTATACCGCAGGCATTGCCGCCAAAACCGACGTGCTGCAGGCACAAACCCAACTGGCCAATGCGCAGGCCGAAGCCGCCGGGCTGCAACGCCAGCGCGCCCAGCTCGAACACGCCATCGCCGTGCTGGTAGGCGAAGCACCGGGCAACTTCACACTGCCACCTGCGACCTGGAACCCCGTGGTGCCAGAAGTCCCCGTAGGCGTGCCTTCAACGCTGCTGCAGCGCAGGCCTGATATTGCCGCCGCAGAGCGCCGCGTGGCCGTGGCCAACGAGCAGATCGGCATCGCCAAAAGCGCCTACTACCCCCAACTCAGCCTGAGCGCTTCTTATGGGCTGGGCGCCAGCCGTGTGGCGGACCTGTTCCAGGCGTCCAGCAGCGTCTGGGCTGTGGGTCTTTCGGCGGCGCAAGTGCTTTTCAACGCCGGAGCCACCGGCGCCCGCGTGGAAGGCAGCGAGGCCGCGCACGCGCAGGCGGTGGCGCGTTATCGGCAAACGGTACTGGCCGCGTTTCAAGGCGTTGAAGACCAGCTGGCCGCCACCCGCGTGCTGCTGACCCAGCAAGCGTTGCGCCGCCAGGCGTCAACGGCAGCCGACCAGGTGGAGCAGCAAGTGCTCAACCGCTACCGCAGCGGCCAAGTCAGCTACACCGAGGTCATCACGGCGCAGGCCACCGCGCTAAATGCACGCCGCGCGCTGGTGCAAGCCATGGCGGACCGTCAAACCACCGCAGTGGCCCTGATCCAGTCACTGGGCGGCGGTTGGCAGGCTGGGCAGTCAGCCGGTCCATAGTGGTAATGCTATATTTTTAGTAGCTGCTTACGCACGTATCCATTGGGCTAGAAACTGATTTGATGCACAAAAATGGCAATACCCTTCCCGCGTCTGAACCCAGAGGATTCCTGTACCTCATTGGGCCCTGCTCCCGAGCTTGCGCAGCTTGGCCTGCCACTCGCCCACCCCGGCGTCCCCCAGACGGTCCACCCTGCCAATCAGGGTTTCGTGTACCGGTGCAATGCCGACAAAGCCCAGGATATTGCGCTCCAGTGATTTGACGCTGTGTGCGCGGAAATACCACCGATAAAGCAGCGCCGGCATGCCCATGGTGACCACCACGCGCGCTGACCGGCCGGTCAGCCCTTTGCGGCCGAAGGGATTGTCACCTTCCGCCTCGAAGGCAAAGCCCGGCCGCGCAAGCTGTTCAAGAAATCCCTTGAGCATGGCTGGCATGTCACCCAGCCACAGCGGGAAGAACAGCACCAGATGCTGCGCCCAGGCAATGTCCGCCTGGGCCGCCGACAAGGCCGGTGGCAGCTCGCCATGTTCCCAGGCCTCCTGGCTGCGCAGCAGAGGAAAATCCAGCGTCGCCACGTTGACGTGGCGCACCTCGTACCCCGCCGAGAGTGCGCCGCTGGCATATGCATCCTCCAGCAGGTGGCACAAATGACGCCGGGTTGCTTCCGGATGACCCTGAATGAGAAGAATGCGTTGTACTGCCATGTCTGACTCCTGCGGCGCGGCGTGGACACTGTCTAATAATTGCAGTGTGCAGCGCAGCGCATCTTGATGCAAAGCAAAGCAAATGCTGTAACCATACGAACGACGCGCGCGGTGTCAGAATCAGCCTGCTCCTCCCTTATCGAATGCGGCTCCAACCCGCCCATGACATGACCCATGAACCCCGCCTGACCCGTGCCCTGCGCGAGTTGCTCTCCACGCGCCGCGTCGCTGCGCTAGGCACCCTGGATGACCACCAGAATGCCCAGCCCTTTGTCTCGATGGTGCCCTTCGCACTGCTGCGCACCGAAGGCTGCCTGGTCATCCACGTGAGCGGCCTGGCCGCGCACACGCGCAACCTGATCGCGCACCCTCAGGTGTCGCTGATGGTCATGGCAGCCGAGGCTGACGGTAAGCCGGTGCATGCCTTGCCGCGCGTGACACTGGATGCCGTGGCGCAGCTGCCGGAGCGTGACAGCACCCTGTGGGCCGCCACGCGCGCCGCCTACCTCGCGCGCTTTCCCGAGGCCGAACCCATGACGACGCTGGGCGATTTCATGTTCGTGCTGCTGCGCCCCACCGGCGCGCGGCAGGTGGCGGGTTTCGGGGCTGCTCGCAACGTGGATGCTCATGAGTTGACCCAGGTGCTGGGTGGCTGACTCACACCATGACCCTGTCGGCACGCCCCGGGGCCTGATCCCGACCTGCTCGCCGCATCCGCTGCCATGTCTGTAACATAGCAGCATGACGCAACACCTCTTCATCCTCACGGGCGCCTCGCGCGGCATGGGTCTGGCCATGGCGCAGCAACTGCTCCAGCCCGGCCACACGCTGCTGTGCCTGTCTCGCCACCCCGACGACGCACTCGCCACGCAGGTATCTGGCAGTGGCGCGACGCTGATTCAGTGGTCGCAAGACCTGGCCGACGGCGCAGCCGCCAGCGCCCGCCTGGCCGACTGGCTGAGCATGCAGGCTACCGACGCCTGTGCCAGCGCCACGCTGATCAACAACGCCGGTGTCATCGGGCGCATCGGCCCGCTCGGCGACGCCGATGCAGCCGACCTGGCCCACGCCTTGCGCGTGGGGCTCGAAGCGCCGATGCAGCTCACCGCCGCCTTTCTGCACGCGACGGCGGACTGGCCATGTGTGCGCAAAGTGCTGAACATTTCCTCGGGTCTGGGCCGACGTGCCATGGCCTCGCAGGCCGCCTATTGCGCGGCCAAGGCCGGTATGGACCATTTCACGCGCTGCGTGGCGCTTGACGAGGCGCTCAAGCGTAACGGCGCCAGGGTCTGCTCGCTCGCCCCCGGCGTAGTCGACACCGACATGCAGGTGCAGTTGCGCGGCGCCGATGCCGCAGCGTTTCCGGATCAGGTCAGCTTCGCCAGCCTGAAAGCCAGCGGCCAACTCACCTCACCCACTGATGCCGCAGCAAGGGTGCTCGCCTACCTCGCCCGACCGGATTTCGGAACCCATCCGGTCGCCGATGTGCGGGACTGATTTCCCCTGGCTGAGCCGGTAGCGGATGCAGTTCAGGCGCACCTTCTGCGCATTGCATGCCACAAATCGCCAACCTGCGCCGCGTCGGCTACGACCCGCTCACCAGCGTGGTGAGTATTCCCGAGGCCCTACCACCAGACATCATCCACGGCTGCGGCGGTGCCTGTTCCGATAGCGAGCGCGCCGAGTCCCTCGCCCCAGCCGCATGAGCACGGTTCCGGCCACCGTCCCGTCCACGCGGATGCCGTGACACACCACAGCCCGCTTGAAGACCTCCAGGCGCTGATCACGGGCACGCTGTTTGTACCGCTGGGCGTGGTGATGTTCGGCCATGCCGGGTTGCTGACGGGGATCGCCTTCCTGAGCCAGCCAGCGCTAATGATTTCGTTATCTACGAGCACCGCCTCAGGACCGCACGGTATCCGCAATGCGCTCGGCACAGGCCTTGGCCTGCTTGGTGTCACGCGCTTCGACCATGACCCGCAGCAGTGGCTCGGTGCCGCTCGCGCGAATCAGCACGCGGCCGGAGTCGCTCAGCTCGACTTCCACGGCTTTGGTAACGGCTGCCAGTTTCTCGCTGGTTTCCCAGTCCTGCCCGGGCTTGAGGCGCACATTGATCAGGATTTGAGGAAACAGCACCACATCGCTGAGCAATTGCGCAAGCGTCTTTTTGCTGCGCACGCAGGCTTGCAGCACCTGCAGCGCGCTGATGATGCCGTCACCGGTGGTGTGTTTGTCTAGCGCCAGCATGTGGCCCGAACCTTCGCCACCGAGCAGCCAGCCGCGCTTGCTGAGTTCTTCGAGCACATAACGGTCGCCGACCTTGGCGCGCACAAACTCGACACCCTTGGCGTTTAGGGCCACTTCCACGGCCATGTTGGTCATCAGGGTGCCCACCGTGCCCGGCACTTTTTCCCCACGCGCCAGCCGCTCGTTGACCATCAGGTACAGCACTTCATCGCCATTAAAAAGCCGTCCTTCAGCGTCCACCATCTGCAGTCGATCAGCATCCCCATCCAGCGCGATGCCGTAATTCGCCTTGTTGGCCCTGACTGCGGTAATCAGCGCTTCGGGGTGGGTGGCACCGACCTCGTGGTTGATGTTCAGGCCGTCGGGCGAGCAGCCGATGGCAATGACTTCGGCGCCCAGCTCGTGAAAGACCATGGGCGCAATGTGATAGGCCGCGCCATGTGCGCCATCGACCACGATCTTCATACCCTTGAGGGTCAGGTCATTGGCAAACGTGCTCTTGCAAAACTCGGTGTAGCGCCCTGCCGCATCGTCAAGGCGACGCGTCTTGCCGATCGAGGCCGAGTCGGCCCATACCGGTGGCTCGTCGAGTGCGGCCTCCACAGACAGCTCCCAGGCATCGCTGAGCTTGGCGCCCTGGGCGCTGAAAAACTTGATACCGTTGTCGGGGTAGGCATTGTGGCTGGCACTGATCACGACCCCCAGGCTGGCGCGCTGGGCGCGTGTGAGGTAGGCTACGCCCGGCGTGGGCAGGGGCCCGAGCAGCACTACATCCACGCCTGCGGAATTGAAGCCGGACTCCAGCGCACTTTCCAGCATGTAACCCGAAATACGGGTGTCCTTGCCGATCAGTACGGTCGGACGTGATTCGGTCCGGCGAAGGACGCGGCCGACGGCATGCGCGAGCCGCAGCACAAAGTCGGGTGTGATGGGCGGCTGGCCCACCGTGCCGCGAATACCATCGGTACCAAAGTATTTTCTTGTCATGTTGCTTATCCCTGCGGGCCTGTTGTTCTGTTGCAGTAAAACGATTTGCACTATTCTAGGACCCTGCGCTGGATTGCTCCGTGCGGTGGGCAGCATACGAGCTGCTATCAGCGCAGAGATGCAAGGCACCCAAACCTATCGCGCAGCCGCCCAGACCTTTAGGGCTTGCACGGTCTCGCGCACGTCATGCACACGCACCACGCGAGCGCCGCGATCAACCGCGAGCAACGCCGCCGCAACGCTGGGCACCATGCGGTCTGCAATGTCCATCTGGACCATAGCGGCCAAAGAAGTGCTGCTCACGGCCGCCAGGGACGACTTGCGCGACCAGGCTGCCAGCAGCGGATAGCCGACCGCCAGGAACTCATGCTGGCGCGCCAGCAGCGAGAAATTTTGCGCCACGGTTTTTCCAAAACCGACACCCACGTCGAGCACAATGCGGGCCTTGTCAACGCCAGCGGCTTGCAGATCGCGCGCAGCACGCTCCAGAAAAGATAGCACCTGCAGCACCACGTCCCCTTCCATGGGGGCCATCTGCATGGTTTGGGGCTCGCGGTGCATGTGCATGAGGCAGACCCCGCAGCTCGGGTGCTCTGCCACCATCTGCTTCGCGCCGGGCTGGCGCAGAGCCCAGACGTCATTGATGATGTCAACGCCCAAGTCCAGCACGGCACGCATAACCTCGGGCTTGTAGGTATCTACCGACAGGGGTACACCAAGTTTGACTGCATGCCGAACGACAGGCAGCACACGCGCCAGTTCCTCCTCCAGTGGCACGGGCGGCGCCCCGGGACGGGTGGACTCGCCACCAATGTCCAGCAGGTCGGCGCCGTCCCTGATCAACTGCTCGCAGTGCGCAAATATACCGGAAAAACTGCCGTTCTGCGTGAAGTATTTGCCGCCATCAGAAAATGAGTCAGGCGTGACATTGACAATGCCCATGACGCGCGGCTGCGACAAATCAATCTGAAAGCGTGAGGTTTGCCAAATCACGGAATGGCCTTATAAATATTCATCAAGACAAAAAAAGCAGCGTACAAAGAAAAACCGGGGACTGGCCCCGGTTGTCATGACTTGCAAACTGTCTTCGCCCGATCTTCAGGCCACTGTCGCCGCCGGATCAGTACTCACGGCAGGAGTGCCGCCGCTGGGGCCGCCACCACCACCCACGGAAGAATTACGCGGTGTCCAGTCCTTGGGTGGACGTGGTTCCTTGCCGGCGATGATGTCGTCGAGCTGGTCAACGTCAATGGTTTCCCACTCAAGCAAGGCTTTGGCCATGGCGTGGATCTTGTCCTTGTTATCTTCAATCAGCTTGCGTGCCTGGGCATACTGCTGGTCGATGATGCGGCGCACTTCCATGTCGACCTTCTGCATGGTCGACTCGCTCACATTGTTGGTCTTGGTCACCGAACGGCCCAAAAACACTTCGCCTTCGTTTTCGGCATATACCATGGGGCCCAGAGCCTCGGTCATGCCATAACGCGTGACCATGTCGCGCGCCAATGCCGTGGCCCGTTCAAAGTCGTTGCTAGCGCCGGTGGTCATCTGGTTCATGAAAACTTCTTCGGCAATACGTCCACCAAACAGCATGCTGATCTGGCTGAGCATGTATTCGCGGTCGTAGCTGTAGCGGTCTTGCGCCGGCAGGCTCATGGTCACACCCAACGCACGGCCACGCGGAATGATCGTGACCTTATGCACCGGATCGCACTTGGGCAGCATCTTGCCAAGCAAAGCGTGGCCGGACTCGTGGTAGGCAGTGTTTCTGCGCTCTTCCTCGGGCATGACCATGCTCTTGCGCTCGGGGCCCATGAGGATTTTGTCCTTGGCTTTTTCAAAGTCCTGCATCTCCACCACACGCGCATTGCGGCGTGCAGCCATGAGAGCGGCTTCGTTGCAGAGGTTGGCCAAGTCTGCACCGGACATGCCGGGCGTTCCGCGGGCAATCACGCTGGCGTTCACGTCCTGGCCGAGCGGAACCTTGCGCATGTGCACGTTCAGAATCTGCTCGCGGCCACGAATGTCGGGCAGGGTGACATACACTTGGCGGTCAAAACGACCGGGGCGCAGCAAAGCGGCATCCAGAATATCGGGACGGTTGGTGGCAGCCACCACGATGACGCCGACATTGGTCTCAAAACCATCCATCTCGACCAGCATTTGGTTCAGCGTCTGTTCGCGCTCGTCATTGCCACCGCCCAAGCCAGCGCCACGCTGACGGCCAACGGCGTCAATTTCATCAATAAAGATGATGCAAGGCGCGTTTTTCTTGGCGTTTTCAAACATATCGCGGACGCGGGCCGCACCCACGCCGACAAACATTTCAACGAAATCGGAGCCGGAAATCGAGAAAAACGGAACTTTGGCTTCGCCGGCAATGCCTTTGGCGAGCAGGGTTTTACCGGTTCCCGGAGGGCCAACCAGCAGCAAACCGCGCGGAATGCGGCCGCCCAATTTCTGGAATCTTTGCGGATCTTTCAGGAAGTCAACGACTTCCTTGACCTCTTCCTTGGCTTCGTCGCAGCCAGCCACATCGGCAAAGGTCACGACATTCGTGGACTCGTCGAGCATGCGGGCCTTGGATTTACCAAAGCTGAACGCGCCGCCCTTGCCACCACCCTGCATTTGCCGCATGAAATAAATCCAGACGCCAATCAGCAACAGCATGGGACCCCAACTGACCAACAGGGTCATGAGCAGGGAGCCCTCTTCACGGGGTTTGACGTCAAATTTCACGTCATTGGCGATCAGGTCGCCCACCAGACCGCGGTCGAGGTAAGTCGCCGTGGTGCGGATTTTTCGGTCGTCAGTAGTGGTGGCCGTTATCTCAGTACCGCTCTGACCTTCCGCAATGGTCGCAGTCTTTATGCGCCTGCCACGCACTTCATCCAGAAACTCGGAATAACCCAAGTAGTTGGAACTGGCACCGCTATGTGTATCAAATTGCTTGAAAACGGTGAACAGCACCATTGAGATCACCAGCCAGATTGCAATTTTTGAAAACCACTGATTGTTCAAGGACTACTCCAATATAAGAACAAAATTCACATGCGTCTGATTTTAGGCTTTTCAAGGGCAAACCAGCATGAAACCGGCCACGCCCCTTGGCTTCAAGCGGATTTAGGTGATTTTTGCCACCGTGCAGCTTTTATTTACCTGCGTCTGCGCCATTTTTAAGCCCCATGCCAACCAGAAAGGTTTCGGACGAATTGGAACGCGAAGCCTTGGGTTTCATGGGTTTAACCACCTTGAACGAAGCGCGGAACAGCTTGACCAACTCGTCATAGCCGCTGCCGTGGAACAGCTTGACAACGAGCGCACCGTCCGGCTTCATCCTGTTTTGGGCAAACTCCACCGCCAGTTCAACCAGATGGGCGATGCGTGCCGCGTCAGCCGATTCAATGCCCGACAGATTGGGTGCCATGTCCGAAATGACAAGGTCAACCTTGACAGGCCCTTTTTCGGCGGCCAAAGTCTGCTCCAGTTTTTGTAGCACTTCGGGCTCGCGAAAATCGCCCTGGATGAAGACCACACCCTCAATTGGCTCCATGGGCAACATATCAAGACCAATGATGCGGCCATTAAGTGCCCCTGCGGCCGCCCCGGTGGGCGAAAGCTTGCGCCGCACGTACTGACTCCAGGCGCCCGGCGTGCTGCCCAGGTCCACCACACAGTCACCCGGTTTGATGAGCCCGAGCGTTTCATCCATTTCCTTCAATTTGTAAGCAGCTCGGGCACGGTAACCGTCTTTTCGGGCCTGTTTCACGTAGGGATCGTTGATGTGCTCGTGCAACCACGCTTTATTAACCTTTTTGCCCTTGGGATTACCCTTCATGTTCACCTTCGCGCTTACTTTCGTAGCGGCGTTCGCGTCTGTCTTTGAATTTACTTTCATACCATCTATTGTCCTCTTGTGGACTACCCCGATAATTAGGGCATGGCTCAAATACAACTTACCCCTGCCCAGCGCAAAGAACACCGCGCCGATGCGCATCACCTCAACGCGGTCGTGATGATTGGCTCCGACGGCCTGACCGATGCTGTCAAGAAGGAAACCGACGCGGCGCTCAACGCGCACGGGCTTATCAAAGTGCGGGTGCAGTCCGACGACCGGGCCGGACGCGAAGAAATCTTTCAGACGCTGGCCGACGAACTGAATGCGGCCCCTATCCAGCACATTGGCAAGCTGCTGGTGTTGTGGCGGCCTGTGCCGGAAAAAGAAAAAAAGGTCAACGAAGACCGCATGCCCGGCCCGCGCGATGTGAAAGTGCTGAAGAACAGTTCGCGCTATGGCCAGCGGCCCGAGGTCAAAACCCTGCGCGTATTGGGCAACCAGCGCCTGACGCCGGGCGGCACCGTCAAACGCTCCAAGCCGAAGCAGCGCAGCATCAAGAAAAGCTCGCAGGACTGAGCCTTTCCCCGGATCGGTCCCGCCGGCCAGTTCCTGCGCTTCCTGGGCCCAACAGCCCTTGTCAGCCCTTTAGATTCGCCCCATCAGCCCACAGCTTGACGTCATGACTAATCCACTTCTCGACTTTTCTGACCTTCCGCTGTTTGACCGTATCCTGCCTGAGCACGTTGGACCGGCAATTGATAAGCTACTGGCTAAAGCGGATGCCGCATTGGAGCAGGTGACCGCGCCTGATTTCCCGGCCCGCTGGACCGACATTGCCCGTGTACTCGATGTCGCCACCGAAAATCTGGTTCGCGCCTGGGGCGCCGTGAGCCATCTGAACAGTGTGGGGGACACGCCCGAATTACGGGCCGCCTACAACGCCGCCCTGCCCCGGGTGACCGAGTTCTGGACACGGCTGGGTGCTGATGAGCGCCTGTACGCCAAATATAAAGCCATCGATGTAGGCACCCTGAATACCGAGCAACGCCAGGCGCACAAAAACGCCATCCGCAACTTCGTGCTGTCGGGCGCGGAGCTCACCGGTGCGGCCAAGGAGCGCTTCGCCAACATCCAGGAGCGCCAGGCCGAACTGAGCCAGAAATTCAGCGAGAACGCGCTGGACGCAACGGATGCCTTTGCTTATTACGCCACAGCCGATGAGGTCGTAGGTATCCCCGAAGACGTGCTTCAAACAGCCCTGGAACAAGCCCAGGCCGAAGGCAAGGCGGGCTACCGGCTCAGTCTGAAAATGCCAAGCTACCTGCCCGTCATGCAATTCGCTCACAGCAGCGCGTTGCGCGAAACCCTTTACAAGGCCTACACCACGCGTGCCAGCGACCAGGCGCCGGCTGAATTCAGCCAGTTCGACAACAGCGCCGTCATGCATGAAATTCTCGCGCTGCGGCTGGAAGAAGCCCAACTCCTGGGCTACGGCAATTTTGGTGAAGTGTCGGTAGTGGCCAAAATGGCCCAGTCCCCTGAGGAAGTGGTCACCTTTCTGCATGATCTGGCCCGACGCGCCCGCCCCTATGCCGAAAAAGACGTCGCCGACCTGCGCGCCTTTGCCGCTGAGCAACTGAACCAGCCCAATCCCCAGCCTTGGGATTACGCCTACATCGGCGAAAAACTCAAGGAAGCGCGCTACGCCTTCAGCGAGCAGGAGGTCAAGCAATATTTCACCGCGCCCAAAGTGCTGGCTGGCCTTTTCAAAATTGTTGAAAACCTGTTTGAAGTGGCAATTCGGCCGGACTCCGCACCCGTGTGGAAGCCTGGTGTGGCGTTTTACCGCATTGAGCGCAACGGCCAGTTGATGGGCCAGTTCTACCTTGACCAGCCCGCCCGCACCGGCAAGCGAGGCGGGGCCTGGATGGACGATGTACGCGCCCGCTGGCTGCGACCTGATACGGGCGTGCTGCAAACGCCGGTGGCGCATCTGGTCTGCAATTTTGCCGAGGGCGTGGGCGGTAAGCCTGCCTTGCTGACCCACGACGATGTGACCACCCTGTTCCATGAGTTCGGCCACGGCCTGCACCATATGCTCACACAGGTGAATGAGCGCGACGTCTCGGGCATCAGCGGTGTCGAATGGGACGCGGTTGAGCTGCCAAGCCAGTTCATGGAAAACTTCTGCTGGGAATGGGACGTGCTCAAGCACATGACAGCGCATGTTGATACCGGCGAGCCGCTGCCACGCGCGCTGTTTGAAAAAATGCTGGCCGCCAAAAACTTCCAGAGCGGCATGCAGACGCTCCGCCAGGTCGAGTTTTCGCTGTTTGACATGCTCTTGCATACCTCGCACAACCCATCGGATGACCTGATGGGCCTGCTTAACGAAGTGCGCAAGGAAACGGCTGTGATTTCTGCCCCGGCCTACAGCCGTACCGCGCATACCTTCAGCCATATCTTTTCGGGTGGCTATGCGGCTGGCTATTACAGCTACAAATGGGCTGAAGTACTGTCGGCCGACGCCTATGCGGCCTTTGAAGAAACCGCAGCAGCGAGCACAACGGCAGATGCTGGCGAAGACTCCGGCAAAACGACCGTGACGGTGGAAACCGGCAGAAAATACCGGCAGGCCATCCTGGAGGCAGGCGGAAGCCGACCGGCCATGGAATCGTTCAAAGCCTTCAGGGGCCGCGAGCCTTCTCTTGATGCACTGCTGCGCCATCAGGGCATGACGTAAAAGTAAATGCTGAAAGCCTGTAATTCGAGACAGACTGGAAACCCATGAACCCAAACCTCGTTCAATATTTCGCACCCAGGGCCTTGCTGGCCGCAGTCGTGATAGCCGGTGGTCTTTTCTCGCCCATGTCGCAGGCCCAGCAGGTCTACCGCATCGTGGGACCAGACGGCAAGGTGACTTTTTCCGACCAGCCACCGCCGCCCGCCAGCAATGCCAAAGTCAGCGCTGCCAACGGCAGCTCGGCAGGAGGCGCGGCCTCAGCCGGCCTGCCTTTTGAACTGCGGCAGGTCGCCACCAAATACCCAGTGACTTTGTACACCGGCAACAACTGCGCGCCTTGTGGCGCCGGCCGCTCCCTGCTGATAAGCCGCGGCGTTCCGTTTACCGAAAAAACGGTCGCCACCAATGAAGATACCCAAGCCCTTCAGCGCATGAGTGGCGACAGCTCGCTGCCATTCATGACGATTGGAAGCCAGCAGCTCAAGGGATTTTCCGACGCAGAATGGACGCAGTTCCTGGATGCAGCCGGCTACCCCGCGTCATCAGCGTTGCCCGCCAGCTATCGGCGACCGGCGCCAGCATCGCTGGTGACCGTCGCTACGCCACCGGCTGCACCAGTTGCTGGCGCCGCCGCAGGCACGGCAAGCGGCGGACTCCCTGCCCGACCCGCGGCACAGCCCAACAACAATCCGGCGGGCATCCAGTTCTAACCGGCGTTCAAGACCCCCAAGGCCCGGTTAAAACACCAGCGTCTTGACGCCATCCTCCGTCCCCAGCAGGCACACGTGGGCCTTCTGGAAGGCAAAAACACCCACCGTCACCACGCCAGGCCACTGGTTCACCTGGGATTCAAACGCCAACGGGTCGGTAATCTTCAGGCCCGTCACGTCCAGGAGATACTGGCCGTTGTCGGTGACCAGCGGCGCACCGTCCTTGATCCGCAAGGTCGCGGTGCCACCCAGCGCCAAAAACTGCTGCGCAACACGCTTGGCGGCCATGGGAATCACTTCCACCGGCAGGGGGTAGCAGCCGAGGGTTGCTACATACTTGGACTGGTCTGCAATGCAGACAAATTTGCGGGACTGGGCAGCCACGATCTTTTCACGTGTCAACGCCGCGCCACCGCCCTTGATCATGTAGCCTGCGTGGTCGATCTCGTCCGCACCATCGATATACACCGCCAATTCATCCACTTCCGAGGCATCAAACACCTTGATGCCCAACGCCTGCAGGCGTTCGGTGGAAGCGGCCGAGCTGGACACGGCCCCGGCAATGCGGTCCTTCATCGTGGCCAGCGCATCGATGAATTTATTGACGGTGGAGCCGGTGCCGACGCCGACAATGCTGCCGGCATCCACGTAATGCAGGGCTGCCTGGCCGACCAGGGTTTTGAGTTCGTCTTGAGTCATGTTGGGCTTTAGGGGAAAGTGAGGCTGTTTTTGCGACAATCGAAGCTCGTGTCTTGCGGGCTTGGCCCGGACAATCCACAGCAATCAGTCCGAATTATCCAATGTCCCTGCTCCCCTACTGCCTGGCCCGTCCCTTTTTATTTGGGCTCGACCCCGAAACCGCCCACGAACTGACGATGGCTTCGCTGGCACGCACCCAGGGCACCCCATTGCAGAGGGCCTACAGTGCAAGCCGGGTCAGCGACCCGATAGAACTGGCCGGCCTGAAGTTTCCCAACCGCGTGGGCCTGGCGGCCGGTCTCGATAAAAACGCCTGCTGCATTGACGGCCTGGCCGCCATGGGCTTTGGCTTTGTCGAGGTCGGCACCGTCACTCCCAAGGCACAACCCGGCAACCCCAAGCCGCGCATGTTCCGCCTGCCTGAGGCCAACGCGCTGATCAACCGCCTGGGCTTTAACAACGACGGGCTGGATGCCTTCGTGGCGAATGTGCAGCGCTCCCAAGTTAGAAATCAGGCAGAAAAAAGCCCTTTATTGCTCGGTCTGAACATCGGAAAAAACGCCGCAACGCCAATTGAAAACGCCGCGGACGACTACCTGATCTGCCTCGATGGCGTGTACCCCTATGCCGACTACGTCACCGTCAACATCTCCAGCCCCAACACCAAAAACCTGCGCGCACTGCAAAGCGACGAAGCCCTCGACGCCTTGCTGGGCACGATTGCCGAGCGCCGCGAAGCCTTGGCCCGGCAGCACGGCAAACGTGTGCCCATTTTCGTGAAGATCGCCCCTGACCTCGACGAAAACCAGGTCGAGGTGATAGCCGCCACCCTGAAGCGCCATGCCATGGACGGCGTGGTCGCCACCAACACCACACTGAGCCGCGACGCCGTCAAGGGCCTGCGCCATGCCGAAGAGGCCGGCGGCCTGAGCGGTGCGCCGGTGCTGGAAGCCAGCAACCGCGTCATCCGCCAGCTGCGCGCAGCCCTCGGCGCAGGCTTTCCCATCATTGGCGTGGGCGGCGTGATGAGCGGTGCCGATGCCGTCTCCAAAATCAAGGCGGGCGCGGACGTGGTGCAGATTTACACCGGGATCATCTACAAAGGCCCAAAACTCGTGACTGAAGCCGCACTTTCTATTAAGAACAGCCGCCAGCCCAATAATGACGGTTATAAGCAGCTATCTAATTAATAGCAAAATTATCCTGAGTCCCACTTCAGGGTTTAACCGAAGGCGCGATGAAGCCTGTCCCCTGGATTACTGAGTGCCCGGTCCTGCGCCTCGTGTTGCGACTACCATGCAGGAAGTTTTTGACTCGGAGACCTGCCCTTGGCCACGCCCCCACTCTCCCACCCCGTGCCCTATCCTCACCTGCTGGCCCCGTTGGACCTGGGCTTCACCACCCTGAAAAACCGGGTGTTGATGGGCAGCATGCACACCGGCCTGGAGGACGGGCGCAAGCACTTCCCGGCCATGGCGGCCTATTTTGCCGAGCGTGCACGCGGCGGTGTGGGCCTGATGGTGACGGGCGGCTTTGCCCCCAACATTGCCGGCTGGACCAAACCGTTTGCCGGCATGCTGGCCACCTCTGGCGCGGCGCGCCGCCACAAACAGGTGACCGATGCGGTGCACCTGGAGGGCGGCAAGATTGCGCTGCAAATCCTGCACACCGGCCGCTACGGCTACCACCCGCTGTGCGTGGCACCGTCGCACATCCAGAGCCCGATCTCGCCTTTCGCACCGCGTGAGCTGAGCGTCGGCGGCATTGAGCGGCAAATTCGTGCCTTCATCCGCTGCGCCCAGCTGGCGCGCGAAGCCGGCTACGACGGCATCGAGATCATGGGCAGCGAAGGCTATTTGATCAACCAGTTTCTCGTCACCCACACCAACCACCGCACCGACGACTGGGGCGGCAGCTATGCCAAGCGCATACGCCTGGCAGTCGAGATTGTTCGACGCAGCCGCGAAGCGGTGGGGCACGACTTCATCCTGATCTACCGCCTCTCGATGATTGACCTGATTCCCGATGGCAGCAGCTGGGAAGAAATCGTGCTGCTCGCCAAAGCCGTCGAGGCGGCGGGCGCCACCCTGATCAACAGCGGCATTGGCTGGCATGAAGCCCGCGTGCCCACCATTGCCACGTCGGTGCCACGCGGCGCATTCACCTGGGTCACCAAAAAACTGCGCACCGAGCTACGCGCCGCGGGCGTGATGATTCCGCTGATCACCAGCAACCGACTCAACATGCCCGAAGTCGCCGAACAGGTGCTGGCTGATGGCAGCGCCGACATGGTCAGCATGGCGCGCCCCTTCCTGGCCGACCCAGAGTTTGTCAACAAAGCCGCGCAAGGCCGCGGCAACGAGATCAACACCTGCATCGCCTGCAACCAGGCCTGCCTTGACCACGCCTTCAAGGGCAAGCTGGCCAGTTGCCTCGTCAACCCGCGCGCCGGACACGAGACTGAACTCGTCATCAAAATCGCACCGGCCAAGAAGCGCATCGCGGTGATTGGCGCCGGGCCTGCCGGACTGTCCGCAGCGACCACACTGGCCGAACGCGGCCACGACGTGACGCTGTACGACGCCGCCGACCAGATCGGCGGCCAGTTCAACCTGGCCAAGCGGGTGCCCGGCAAGGAAGAGTTTTCGGAGACCCTGCGCTACTTCGGCCAGCGCATCACGCGCACGGGCGTCAAGCTGCAGCTGAACACGCGCGTGCAAGCCGCCGACCTGCTGGCCCAGAAATTTGACGAAGTCATTCTGGCCACCGGTGTCACGCCGCGCAACCCGCGCATTCCCGGCCAGGATCATCCCAGGGTACTGAGCTACATCGACGTGCTGCTGGGCCGCCAGCCCGTGGGCCAGCGCGTGGCGCTGATAGGCGCAGGCGGCATCGGCTTTGACGTGGCCGAGTTTCTGGTCACGCCCCTCGGCCACTCCACCGCACTCGATCTGCCCGCCTGGCTGGCCGAATGGGGCGTGGCCGACCCCGGCGAAGCACGCGGCGGCGTGGTAAAGCCCCACAGCACGCCGCCAGAGCGTCAGGTCACGCTGCTGCAGCGCAAGCCCGGCAAGCTGGGCTCTAGCCTCGGCAAAACCACCGGCTGGATTCACCGCGCCGCGCTGAAAATGAAAAACGTGGAAATGCTCTCCGGCGTGAACTACGAACGCATCGTCGAACAAGGCTCAGGCCTCGGCCTCTTCATCACCTTTGCCGACAAGCGCCAGGACGGCACCGTGCTTGCCGTCGACAACATCGTGCTGTGCGCCGGTCAGGAGCCCTTGCGCGAGCTGCTGGAGCCGCTTCGCAACGCAGGCGTCAAAACGTACTTGATTGGCGGTGCAGACGAAGCCACCGAGCTGGACGCCAAGCGCGCGATTGATCAGGGGACCCGATTGGCGGCTGTCATCTAGTGTGGCCTTGTCGACCCGGTGCAAGCCGTACGAACCTGGGAAGGCCGCAAAAACGCTATAAAATTAATAGCTGCTTGCGACCGTCCTGTATGGGCTAAAGCCCTATTTAATGCATAAGCATCGGCTGCAGTTCGCCAGGCACTCCTGCCTCAGTCGGGCACAAACCTGTCCTTGAACTTTACCTCGTCTTCAGGCAGTTCAAGCGTGACCACCTGCCCCATCTTGTTGTCGGCCAGCCGGCAAGCCGCAAAAAGGCTGTACTTGCCTTTGAGGTTGTAGCTTTCCAGATCAATCAGCATGTAGGGGTAAGGCACAAAAACTTGGTGTAGAAAAATCGTCCGGTGCCGGTTGCGCGGCGACGGAAAAAGCTTGTAGTGGTCGGTGGTGATGCTTTGTGCTGATGCCATGGTGACTGCTTGTCGGTGTAACGCTCCAGCACAGGGCTGTAAGCTCTAGGGGCCTAATCTTATTCTCATGCATGGAACCCTATGACCGAGCACTTTTTAACCCCTGGCAAAGAAGAGATCGCACTGCTTGAGCCGTTCGAGCGGCTCGCCCTTGGCCAGATTCAGGTGATCGCGACTGCGCAGCAGGCCACCAGCGCGCTGCAGGAACTGGCCGGTGTCACGGCCTTGGGTTTTGATACCGAGTCCAAACCCACCTTTGCCAAAAACGAGGCCTCCTATGGACCGCACATCGTGCAGCTCTCTACGGTGGACAGAGCCTATATCTTTCAGCTTGAAGACGCCGACTGCCGACGCGCCGTGGCGCTGCTGCTGGAGGCCCATAGCATCATCAAGGCGGGCTTTGGCCTGGGCGACGACCGCAGACGCATCACAGCCAAGCTCGGCGTGGACCCGCAAGGCGTGCTCGACCTCAACACCGTCTTCAGGACCAGGGGCTATCGCAAAGACATGGGCGTGCGTGGCGCCGTGGCCGTGATGTTCAACAAACGCTTCATCAAGTCCAGGAAAGCCACCACGTCCAACTGGGCCAACGCCCGACTGTCGGAAGCCCAAGTCATCTATGCGGCCAACGACGCCTATGCGGCGCTTCGGGTATTCAAGGAACTGGGCTTGGATTAAAGGCTATATCTTCTGCGAATTGCGTTAGTAGCGCGGGACTCATCCCCCGTGAATCGACTTATCTGCTGGCTTCACGGTGCCAGGATAGCCGAGGCTCAATAATCCCCACTAGACCCACTCGCCAAACTTTCAAACTTGGTAATCCGGTTGATAAACGCCAGCTTCACGGTCCCGGTCGGGCCGTTACGCTGCTTGCTGATGATGACCTCGGCCACGCCAGGCTCTTTGCAGGCTTCCTTGGTGTAGTACTCATCGCGGTAGATGAACATGATGATGTCGGCATCTTGCTCGATGGCGCCGGATTCGCGCAGGTCGCTCATCATGGGGCGTTTGTCGGTGCGGGATTCCACGCCGCGGCTGAGCTGCGAGAGCGCAATCACGGGGCACTGCAATTCTTTGGCCAGCGACTTCAGGCCCCGCGAGATCTCGCCGACGGCGGTGGCGCGGTTTTCGTCGTTCATGCTGGACGACACGCTCATGAGCTGCAAGTAGTCCACCACGATCAGGCCGAGCTTGCCGCACTGGCGGGCCAGGCGCCTGGCATTGGCGCGCAATTCGCTGACCGTGAGGCCTGGGGTTTCATCAATGTGCAGCGAGATGTTGCGCAGCTTCTCGATGGCCTCGGTCAGGCGCGGCCACTCTTCGTCACTGAGCTTGCCGGTGCGCAAGTGCGTCTGGTCAATGCGGCCAATGGAGCCGACGATACGCACCGCCAGTTGCGACGCGCCCATCTCCATGGAAAACACCGCCACCGGCAGGCCTTCGTTCAAGGCCACATGCTCGGCGATGTTGATGGCGAGTGCCGTTTTACCCATGGACGGGCGTGCTGCCAGGATGACCAGATCGCCGGCCTGAAAGCCGGAGGTCAGGCGGTCCAGGTCGTAAAAGCCGGTCGGCACGCCGGTGATGTCGTTGGGGTTTTCCGACATCTCGGTGACGCGGTCCAGCAAGCTCACCACCAGGGTGTCCATGCTCTGGAAGCCCTGCTGCATGCGCGAGCCCTGCTCGCCGATGTTGAAGATTTTTTGCTCGGCTTCGTCGAGGATGGTTGCCACCGCTTTGCCCTGCGGGTTAAAGGCGTTGGTGGCGATCTCGTCGGAAGCAGCGACCAGCTTGCGCAAGATGGAGCGCTCCCGAACAATCTCGGCGTAGCGGCGAATATTGGCGGCGCTGGGCACGTACTGGGCCAGCGCGTTGAGGTAGCTCAAGCCCCCCACTTCATCGGCCTTGCCCGCGTTTTGCAGGTGCTCGTAGACAGTGATGATGTCCGCCGGTTTGGAGGCGTTGATCAGCGCTCCCGCCGCAGCATAGATGAGCTGGTGTTCGCGGCGGTAGAAGTCCTGGTCGCTCAGCAGGTCTGCTACGCGGTCCCAGGCGCCGTTGTCAAGCAACAGGCCGCCCAACACGCTGGATTCGCCTTCGATGGAGTGCGGGGGAATACGCAACTGGGCGATCTGGCGGTCGGCGCTGTAGCGGGGATCGTCAAAGGTGGAAAGTACGGCAGACATGGGTTTCCTTGAGAGAGGGTAAATGGTACGCCGGGACCGTTAAAACCCATGGGACAAGTTTGTGGATATCTGGGGGAAATCCGGTGGAAATGTGGCCTGGAGATGTGTACAACCAGCCAAAGTGCTTGGCCCAAGAAAAAAGCCGCTCCGAAGAGCGGCTTTTCAGGACAGCGAGATCCCGGTTAGGCGGTTTCGCCGTAGACCGTGACCGTGATGTCAACCGTCACGTCGGTGTGCAGTGCAACGCTCACGGCGTGGTCGCCCACGGTTTTCAGCGGGCCGTTAGGCATGCGGATTTGCGCTTTGGTAACCGCGAAGCCTTGCTTGGTCAATTCCTGAGCAATGTCGAAATTGGTGACGGAGCCAAACAGGCGGCCATCGACACCGGCTTTTTGCGTGAGCTTGACGGTGGTACCGCCGAGCTTTTCGCCCTGGGCTTGCATCTCGGCCAACTTGGCAGCGGCTGTTTTTTCAAGTTCAGCGCGCTTGACTTCGAATTCCTTGATGGCCACTGCGGTGGCGCGACGGGCGCGGCCGGAAGGGATCAGGAAGTTGCGTGCGTAGCCGTCTTTAACTTTGACGACTTCGCCCAGGTTGCCGAGGTTAACGACTTTGTCGAGCAGAATAATTTGCATGGTCGTGCTCCTTACAGGCTACGGTGCTGGTCGCTGTAAGGCAGCATCGCGAGGAAGCGAGCGCGCTTGACGGCGGTGTTGATCTGGCGCTGGAAAATCGCGCGCGTGCCGGTCAGGCGTGCGGGGATGATTTTTCCGTTTTCAGATACGAAATCGCGCAGGGTGTCGATGTCTTTGTAGTCGATTTCTTCAACGCCAGCGGCTGTGAAGCGGCAAAAACGCTTGCGCTTGAACAGCAGGGATTGGGTATTGCGCTTAGGGCGCTTGTCTTTGTTGAAACGTTTTGGTCCGGCCATGATGGACTCCTTAAATAGGGTTCAGTACTTGTTGGAAAGCTTGAATATGAAAAACAACGCTCTTGCTGGTGCGCGCATTGATGAGAAACCCCGTGAACCTGAGCGTTTTACCTAAAGGCAGCTGGACGGCTTGTTCAGCCAGCGATCCGAAAGCAACAGCTCTAACCGTTAACTTGACCTGTCTGCTCGCCTGTCCAGTGATTCCTGCTTCAGAAATTTCAGACTCGTGTTCGAGGATGAAATTGACAGCAGGGATTCCGGCGGGCGTGTAGCGAAGAGCACTTAGCTCGGCGATACAGGCGGTCAGTTCAACGTGGTTCACTGCGGGGTCATTGGCGCAGCAGTGAGTCGTTCAACAGCATGGTGGCAATTACGCCGCATACTCCTGCTGTTGGGTTTTACGGGCTTCTTCCCTCTCGACGTTGCGCATCATGAGGGATGGGCCGGTTTCAGCCTTTTTCTTGACCACGGTCAGGTGGCGCAGCACGGCATCGTTGAACTTGAACGCGTGTTCAATTTCTTCCATCACGGCCTGGCTGGCTTCGATGTTGATGCAGAGGTAGTGGGCTTTACCGAGTTTCTGGATCAGGTACACCAGCTGGCGGCGGCCCCAATCTTCAACACGATGCACGGTTCCACCGCCGGCGGTAATCATGCCCTTGTAACGTTCCAGCATGGCTGGGACTTGCTCGCTTTGATCCGGGTGGATCAGCAAGACGATCTCGTAGTGACGCATAAACTCTCCTTTTGGTTAATGAAAGCTGCCCCAGCGTCGTTAAGGGTGCAGCAAGGCGAAGCCCATGATTATAGCCCGTCGGCAGCCTGGCGCGAAGGAACGGCCCGTCCAGCGCGATAGGGAGGGGGCTTGAAGGCCAGTTCAAGCCCGGTCAAAGGGCAAGGCAGCGCCTGGATGACCGGGGAGTCTAAAGGTTTTTCAGGTCGGGATAACGGATGTATTCCACCAGATCCCGCGCTTTCCGGCTGGGCGGCGGGGTCACCAGGCTCACCAGCACGATCACGGCAAAACCGACCGGTACGCCAAAGAGGCCTGCGGAAATAGGGTCGATACCCCACCAAAGGTGAATGGGCGACGTGATGCCGAAGGTGGCACGCAACCAGGGCTGGGTGGTGAGCATGTAATAGGAAGTCACGCCCAAGCCCGACACCATCCCCAGGGCAGCCGCGCTACCCGTGGCGCGTTTCCAGAAAATACCCAGGCTGAGGGCCGGAAAAAATGAAGCCGCAGCAAAGGAAAAAGCGGCCGATACCAAAAACAGGATGTCCGCTGGCTTTTGGGCCGCCACGTAGGCTGCAAACAAGGCGACGATGAGCAGCAGAATCTTGGACACTGTCACCCGGCTCACGGTCGAGGCATTGGGGTCAATCATCTTGTAATACAGGTCATGACCCAGCGAGTTGGCAATGGTCAGCAGCAAGCCGTCTGCCGTAGAGAGCGCGGCCGCCAGCCCGCCAGCAGCCACCAACCCTGAAATGACATAAGGCAGCCCGGCCAGTTCGGGTGTGAGCAGCACAATGATGTCGCCGCTTATCGTCAGTTCATTGAGCTGCAGGATATTGTCCTTGTTGACGTCGGCCACCGAAAGCAGCGTTGGGTCAACCTTGTTCCACGCACTGACCCATGCGGGCAGCTGGTCAAACGGCGTACCTACCAGCACCGTGAATATTTCATATTTCACCAGCACGGCAAGCGCAGGCGCGGTGAAGTACAGCAGGAAAATAAAGAACAGCGACCACGTGACGGATTGCCGCGCCTCCCGGACGCTGGGAACGGTGTAGTAACGCATCAGAATGTGGGGCAAGGCCGCAGTACCCACCATGAGGCAGAAGATCAATGCCAGAAAATTCCGGCGCGAGCTGTCGTAAAGCTCTTTTTCTTGAGGTGTTCCATCGGGGTCGCCCGAAAACTGGGCCGCATGGGCGGGCATGCCGTTGAGCGGCAGGGTTTTGATGTCCGCTGCGGCTTTGGCCGCCGTCCAGGCCCTGCTTGCAGCGGCCTCATTTTTGGGTAAGGTGGCCAGCGCCTTGCCCGCAGCAGAAATTTCCGCTACCGACGCATTACCGCCCTTCAACATCTCCATCCTCTGGCTGGCGGCCAGTTTGTCGGCAGCCAACGAAGCCGCCGGATGCGCCAGCTTTTCGGCGAGAGCCTCGGAGCGCTGCCTGAATATCGCGCGAACCTGCAGTTCCTTGGGGTCTGTGCTCAGCTCTTTTTCTTTGGCGGTGACCTTCTCCAGCTGAAAACCGTACACCAGTTGCGGCACCGGGATGCCGGTCTGCTTGACTGACAACCAGACCACCGGAATCAGGTAAGCCACGACCAAAATAATGTACTGCGCCACTTGGGTCCACGTCACGGCGCGCATGCCGCCCAGGAATGAACACACCAAAATACCGCCCAAGCCGAGAAAAATCCCGAGTTCAAACGCTATCCCCGTGAGGTAGGACGTGATCAGACCGACGCCATAAATCTGGGCCACAAGATAAGTAAACGAACACAGGATCGCAGCCGCAAGGCCAATCAGCCGGGGCAAATGCCCGCCGTAGCGCTCACCCAGAAAATCAGGAATGGTGAACTGGCCAAACTTGCGCAGGTAAGGCGCCAGCACCAGGGCGACCAGGCAATAGCCGCCGGTCCAGCCCATGATGAAGGCCAGACCGCTGTAACCAGTGAGGTACAGCGTGCCCGCCAGACCGATAAATGAGGCCGCCGACATCCAGTCGGCCCCGACAGCCATGCCGTTGTAGACAGCCGGCACGCGGCGACCCGCCACGTAATACTCGGCGGCGTCGGTCGTGCGGCTCATGACTCCGATGCCCGCGTAGAGACCGATGGTGGCCATCAGAAACGTAACACCTATCCACAGACGTGGCAGACCCATGCGCTCCAGGCCGGCGAGCAAGGTCACAAAAAGCACAAAGCCGACCATATACCAGCTGTAGATGCGGTTCAGCT
The DNA here is from genome assembly GCA_002381615.1 of Polaromonas sp. UBA4122. GTDB lineage: Bacteria > Pseudomonadota > Gammaproteobacteria > Burkholderiales > Burkholderiaceae_C > Polaromonas. Next base: position 27,236 of record DFWY01000037.1, read on the forward strand.
GGGCCTTGAAGCGCTGCCTTGAAAGCCTGAGTCCTTCGCGGGAACCAAAAAACCTGGCCATGACTCAGTCGTCTCCGTCTGCCACGTCATGCTCAATATCAAGACGGTTCATGTACCAGGCATAAAAGCCGATGATGAGGCAATAGACCAGCAAAGCGCCTTGCGCGCCCATCCAGAAGCTGAAGGGCCAGCCAAAAAAAGTGAAGCTCAGCGCACGCGCGAAGTAGCTCACCACAAAGGTGACGAAAAACCAGATCAGCAACAAGACCGCCGTGACAACGAGGTTCTTGCGCCAGTAGCGGCGATGGTTTTCAGTGAGCCGCATCGCGCACCACGCTGGCTGTTGCCACACGGCCCAGCCCGCTTCCCAACTCATTTTCGCGTTCCAGCTGCGCGGCCACCTTGGGTTCGAACTGGCGGAGGTGCTCAATGACCTTCAGGGCTTTGTCTGGCTGACCCAACGCCAGCCGGACC
>DFWY01000037.1:27830-33101 GCA_002381615.1 Polaromonas sp. UBA4122
GCAGAGCTTTGTCTGTCTGGCCCAACGCCAGCCGGACCTGCGCCAGCCGGTACCAGCCATAGGGGCTCATGGGTTGCAGGGCCGTGTTCTTTTTCAGTGCCTCCACCGCTTCAGGGAACTGCCGCTGGTGAATCAGCACCAGCGCCAGGCCATACCAGGCCCTGTCCATGCGGGGGTCGCGCTCCAGGGCGCTGCGAAACGCCGGCCCGGCATCTTCATGGCGCCCGGCTTGCTGCAACAGATAGCCCAGGTTGAACCAGGCCGCCGCCGCTTGCGACCCAGAGCCCTTGATGCGGGTGAGCTGCTGCAGACTCGCGATCGCTTCTTCAAGATGATTCAGCTGTGCCTGCACATGGGCCCGGCTGGCGAGCGCATAGCGGTCCGCGGGGTTGCGCTGCAGCATTTGGTCAAACCTGAGCAGTGCGCCGGACCGGTTTCCGATAACAAGTAGCAGCATCGCCTGCATTTTCAAAAAATGGTAGGAAAAACGGTCAATTCGCGCAGGCTTCATTTGCATAGCGTCACGCCTATTTGCAGGCAGATGCTGACTTTGGCGAACGCCGCCCCGCCCCAGATAAACAGCAAAACCAAAAAAGCCACCAGAGGCAGATGGCGGTCGAGAACCACCCGCGGCGAGAGCCAGCGTGCCGCCCGCACCCAAGGCTGTCCCACCAACTGCAGCAAGCGATAAAACAGGTTACGGTCCCGCGCCGGGCCAGACAGCAAGCCAATCACCCCTTGGCCAAACAGCGCAAGCAGTGCAATTTCAGCGAGCAGTTTGACAGTGGTGACGACGGCAAGCATGGCATTTGGCAGGCATGTGGAAAACACTTGAAAAGATGCCTCCGATTGTCATCGGAGGACTTGCCAGTTGCTTACCACGCGCCCTCCAGTCACCGGGGGTTTTCCCTCGGTTGACGCCTGGCCAATTCAGTTCGCCAGACGCCTCCAGGCGTCGATCACGGTATCAGGGTTGAGCGAGATTGAGCCAATCCCCTGCTCCTTGAGCCACAGGGCAAAGTCCGGATGATCACTGGGGCCCTGGCCGCAGATACCGACATATTTACCCTGGCGTTTGCAGGCCGAAATGGCCAGGCTGAGCAGCGCTTTCACAGCCGGATCGCGTTCGTCAAAGTCTTTGGCCAGAATTTCCAGGCCCGAGTCACGGTCCAGGCCCAGTGTGAGCTGGGTCAGGTCGTTCGAGCCGATGGAGAAGCCGTCAAAGTACTCCAGGAACTGATCGGCCAGGATGGCATTGCTCGGCACTTCACACATCATGATGACACGCAGGCCCTGCTCACCGCGTTTGAGACCCTGCTGGGCCAGCAGTTCGGTCACGGACTTCGCCTGGCCCAGCGTGCGCACAAACGGCACCATGACTTCCACGTTGGTCAAGCCCATGTCGTTGCGCACGCGCTTGAGCGCCTCACATTCCATGGCAAAAGCCTCGCGGAAATCGGTGCTGATATAGCGCGCCGCGCCGCGAAAACCCAGCATTGGATTTTCTTCTTCAGGCTCGTAGCGCGAGCCGCCAATCAGCTTGCGGTATTCGTTGGACTTGAAATCTGACAGGCGGACAATCACCGGCTTGGGCCAGAAAGCTGCGGCAATGGTGGCAATGCCTTCGGCCACCTTGTCCACGTAAAAAGCACGCGGCGACGCATGGCCGCGCGCCACACTTTCCACCGCCTTTTTCAGATCGGCATCGACATTGGGGTAGTCCAGAATCGCCTTGGGGTGCACTCCGATGTTGTTGTTGATGACGAATTCCAGCCGCGCCAGGCCGACACCATGGTTGGGTATCTGGCAGAAATCAAAGGCCAGCTGCGGGTTGCCGATGTTCATCGTGATCTTGATGTCGATCGGCGGCATGTCACCGCGATGCACCTCGGTCACTTCGGTTTCCAGCAGGCCGTCGTAGATGTTGCCGGTGTCGCCTTCGGCGCAGCTGACCGTCACCAGCATGCCGGTCTTGAGCCTATCCGTCGCATTACCGCAACCCACCACCGCCGGAATGCCCAGCTCGCGCGCAATGATCGCGGCGTGGCAGGTGCGACCACCGCGGTTCGTCACGATGGCGCTGGCGCGTTTCATCACCGGCTCCCAGTTCGGGTCGGTCATGTCGGTGACCAGCACGTCTCCGGGCTGGACCTGGTCCATCTCGCTGATGTCATGCACGATGCGGACCGGGCCGGTGCCAATCTTCTGGCCAATCGCCCGGCCTTCGGCCAGCACGGTGCCGGTGCCCTTGAGCTTGTAGCGCTGCTCGGCCTTGCCCTGGGACTGGCTTTTGACGGTCTCGGGCCGCGCCTGCAGGATGTAGAGTTGGCCATCGGTGCCGTCTTTGCCCCACTCGATGTCCATCGGACAACCATAGTGCTCTTCGATAATGACGGCATAACGCGCCAGTTGAAGGACATCCTCGTCGGTCAGCGAATAGCGGTTGCGCAGCTCGGTCGGTACGTCAGTGGTTTTGACCAGCTTGGCGCCGGCTTTTTGCTCTTCAGCGGTGGTGAACTCCATCTGCAGCAGCTTGGAGCCCAGGTTGCGGCGGATGACGGCACGCTTGCCGGCCTTGAGCATTGGCTTGTGCACGTAGAACTCGTCGGGATTCACCGCGCCCTGCACCACGGTTTCGCCCAGACCATAGCTGGAGGTGATGAAGACCACGTCTTCAAAACCGCTTTCGGTGTCGATGGTGAACATCACGCCGGCCGCGCCCAAGTCGCTGCGCACCATGCGCTGCACACCAGCCGACAAGGCCACGTCGGCATGGGCAAAGCCCTTGTGCACGCGATAGCTGATGGCTCGGTCGTTGTAGAGCGATGCAAACACCTCTTTCATCTTGTGCAGCACGTCTTCAATCCCGAGCACGTTCAAAAAGGTTTCCTGCTGGCCGGCAAAGGAGGCATCGGGCAGGTCTTCGGCGGTGGCGGACGAGCGCACTGCAAAACTGGCCTGGGCCCCACCCACAGTGTTAGCGGCGCTCAGCGTAGCAAAACTGCCCCGCACGGCTTGTTCGAATTCAGGCGGGAAAGGCTGGGCCTCGACGAGCGCCCGGATGTTGCTACCGGCTTCTGCCAGTGCCCGCACGTCGTCGGTGTCCAACTTGTCCAGCACCGCATTGATTTTTTTATCCAGTCCGTCCTTGGCCAGAAACACTCGGAAGGCGTGGGCGGTTGTGGCGAAGCCGGTGGGGACCCGCACACCCTGGGGGCCGGTGGGCAGTTGCGAGATCATCTCGCCGAGGCTGGCGTTCTTGCCGCCGACGGCCTCGACGTCTGTCATCCTCAGGTTTTCAAACGGTACGACCAGGGCGGTCGGCTCAAAAAGGTTGGACATAAAAATACTCCGGGAGGTTTAAAAATCGGGACATGGCACATGCACGGCGGGCAACCTTGTTGTAGTTTGAAGGGGTCGTGGCGGGGCATGGCTGGGAAAATCTGGATAATTACCCCGATTGTAGAGGCCGCATGCCGGACCGCGGCCTTCCACCCTTTCAGCACCCTGAACAGCACCATGTCTAATCGCACCGTATTTTTCATCTCCGACGGCACCGGCATCACCGCCGAGACCTTTGGCAACGCCATCCTGGCCCAGTTCGAGTTCAAACCGCGCCATGTCCGCCTGCCGTTTATCGACAGCGTGGACAAGGCGCACCAGGCCGTTCGCCAGATCAACCACAGCGCCGAGCTGGAAGGCCAGAAGCCGATTGTTTTCACCACGCTGGTGAACATGGAGATCCTGGCGGTCATCAAAACCCACTGCAATGGCATGCTACTGGACATGTTTGGCACGTTTGTGGCTCCGCTGGAAAACGAACTCGGAATTAAATCCCACCACCGGGTCGGCCGCTTTTCGGATGCCTCCAAAAGCAAGGAATACGACAACAGGATCGAGGCGATCAATTTCTCGCTGGCCCACGACGACGGGCAGAGCAACCGGGATCTGCAAGGCTCAGACGTGATTCTGGTGGGCGTCAGCCGCAGCGGCAAAACGCCCACCTCGCTGTACCTGGCCATGCAATATGGCCTCAAAGCCGCCAACTACCCGCTGATTCCCGAGGATTTTGATCGCCGCCAGTTGCCACCGGCGCTGGTGCCGCACCGCAAGAAAATCTTTGGCCTGACGATTGCTCCGGAGCGCCTGAGCCAGATCCGCAACGAACGCCGACCCAACTCCACTTACGCCAGCCTGGCCAACTGCCGCAACGAAGTCCATGAAGCGGAAGCCATGATGCGGCGCGAAGGCATACGCTGGCTGTCCACCACCACCAAATCGATCGAAGAGATTGCCACCACCATCCTGCAGGAAGTCAGGCCGGAACGGCTGGAATACTGAAGTTCAGGCTGCAGGCGCGCTGGAGGAAAGTGCAATTGCTACACTTTTAATAGCTGTAATCGCCCGTATTCATTGGGTAAAAGTCCTATTCGATACTCAACCCGCGTAAAAATCGGTCGACGGAACGCCTCTGCGGCCATTTTCATCAATCAAAAGTGCCTCTAGCCAAATATAGACGGGCATTAGCAGCTATTTTATTGATAGCAAACCAGTTCACCGCCAGGGCGCCGCCTTCCCAAGGGCTCATCCCAGGCGCTCCCGGCGTCAGCCCAAAACCGCAACCCCTTTGACCTGGGCGTAAACCTGCCTGCCCGGCTGCAGTTGCAGCGCCTCGGCCGACTTTTGCGTGATGCGGGCCAGCAGCGTGCTGCCGCCTGCGTCCAGGCTCACCATCACCTGCCCCGGGCTGTCAGGGGACAGGCTGGTAAGGGTGACGGGGAAAATATTCAGCACGCTGGTGCCTTCCTGCCGGTGCAGTGTCAGGCTGACGTCACGCGCCTGAATGCGCACCCGCACGCGCTGCCCGAGCTGGACGGACTGGTTCAGCAAGCTGATGCGGCCGCCTGAGAAGTCGGCATAGCTGAGGTGATAGGTCGGCTCCAGCTGCGTCACCGTGGCTTCAATCAGGGCGGCGGCACTGTCGCCGTGGGCCAGCGGCAAATCCAGCCGTGTCATCAGCTCGCGGGTGAGGCCCGCCGCAGTGACACGGCCCACGTCGAGCAACACCAGGTAATGCGCCAGCCGGGCCACTTCATCAGGCGCATGGCTGACATACAGGACGGGGATATCGAGCTGGTCATGCAGCCGCTCCAGATAGGGAAGAATTTCGGCCTTGCGATGCATGTCGAGCGATGCCAGCGGCTCATCCATCAGCAACAGCCGCGGACTGGTGGCCAGCGCCCGCGCAATGGCCACGCGCTGCCGCTCGCC
>DFWY01000038.1 GCA_002381615.1 Polaromonas sp. UBA4122
CACACGAATCTTACTGACGGGCCTTGCTCTGCGCCATTTCGCCCGCCAAAGCAGACGGATTTTGCCTGAGGCCACTGGTTTTCCACGAACCCAGTGTTTATGCGCCCTGGCAGCCGATTCAGACTTTCGGAAAACCCGCAACCAGTTGACAACTTTGGTTCGTGTGACACCTGCCAACTCTTCTTGCCAGGGTTTGATAAGCCCAATGATCTTTGCAAGATCATTGGGTAAACGTTTCTCGACCACAACGTGATCTTCCTCGTCGAGGACCGACACTACGCTATTGTTCGAATGAAGGTCAATTCCGCAGTATTTCATCTCAGCCTCCAGTTGATTAAAGAAAGTTCGCAAACTCACTTTAAATCCACCACCTACCTCGGGGGCAGGAAGACGGCTAGATGATTTTCAAAACCAAAAAACCATCTGAGTTCGAATTCGAGAATCCCGCTTACGGCATATCCGCTCTCAACAAAAACCTGGTGTTGGAGTTGAACTCGTGAAAATTTCTGCTCAAGTTCTGCGCATTGACTTTCGATACTCGCTCGGTGACTGGTCGAATCTTTGCCGAAAGCGCCGTGTGAAATAGGCATCATCCGCAAAGCCTACGGAATTCGCAATCTCGGATATACGTTGGACGGTATGCGCGAGAAGATGTTGCGCCTGCTCCATTCGGCGCGCGGTTAGCCATTCTATAAAGGCCATGCCGGTTTGTTTTTTCAGCAACTGGGACAGGTAGTTGTGGGAGAGAAAGGTGGCCTCTGCGACTTCGTTCAAAGAAATGTCGCGACTCAGGTTTTCATCGATGAACGTCATAACACGCCGCAGGGCATCCGAGCGGCCCTGCATGAATGTTCGATTCTCTGAAAGTGCCAGCAGGGCGGGGGCATGACGTTCAACAGCAAACCCGATGAGTTCCAGCAAGGCGCCACGAATTCTCTCCATGGTGCCCAACGTGCGGGTTTTATGCAATTGGGTAAGCCGGTTAAGTATGGCGCTGACATGAGCAAATTCCTGCTCAGTGAAAACGAAGTCAACGTAGCCCTCATAGAGGAACGGGATCAATTCTGGATACTTCGCGATGGAAGCGGCCTCCATTTCCAGTGGAGACAAGTCAAAGTCTTGCCGCAGAAAATTGGCGGCAAAGTTAATGACGTAGTAGTCAGGATTCCCCAACTCATGAGCGGCGTAGTGCACCCGATAGGGAAGAATGAAAATCAGGGATCGAGCCGGATAGCTGCATCGCTGTCCACCAATGACATGATGTGCCTCCCCGGCAACGTTGGCCTCAATCTGAAAGAACTCGTGGCGGTGTGGCGTTGTCACGGGGGGACGAACAGTGTGACTGCGGATTTCGAAGTCGAGCCGGTCAGAGCGTTCAACCATCTTGTAGGTTTTTATTTCCGGATTGTCCTTTTTTGGGGATCGCCGAGCCAAGGCTACATCCGGTTGGTGTGAGGCTACGGGAGTCATGGGGTTTCGGGTTTTCAATGCTTTCTCCGCCTAACGGATCCACCCAATGCTGAGATGGTCAAGAACTGAAAACGCAATAAAGCACATGGTGAATTGATCAAAGTTGCTCCAGATTGGATTATTCATCGAAACTCTTACACGTTTCCATGCACATGCCAGCACTGACTTGAATATGACTCCCGATGCCTATTTAATACGTCAACACCGCATCCCACCGGAGATTGTGTGGCAAACATTCAACCATTTACAGGATTCAGCCATGAACGAAGTGACAGAAGCACCTCGCAGCTACAAAATTCCCGAAACCATGAAGGCTTGGGTGCTGGGTGACCCAAATCAACTTACTTATGTGGATAAGCCGGTGCCCAAGCCCGGCTTAGCTGAAGTGCTGGTGCGGATCGACGCCATTGCCGTGTGCGCCACCGATTTGGAAATCATCCACAGGGGTCCACCCGCGATGATACAGGGGGGCTTGCCTTTCAATAAAAACTTCACGCCCGGCCATGAATATATGGGTACGGTGGTCAAGCTCGGTCCCAACGTGGATGAGTACAAAGTGGGTGACCGCGTGACAGTCGAGGTGCATGCCGGCTGCGGCCGTTGTGAGCGCTGCCGCGAAGGCATGTACACAGCCTGCCTCAACTACGGCAAGAACTACGGCGAAATGAATAAGGGTCACCGCGCCAACGGGTTCACCACCGATGGTGGCTTTACCCAGTACGCCATCAACAACATCAACACCCTGGCACCAGTGCCGCAGGATATGAGCGACGAAGAGGCCACGTTGATTGTCACGGCCGGTACCGCCATGTACGGTCTGGACGTGATCGGCGGTTTGGTTGCCGGGCAGTCGGTGGTCGTGATGGGGCCCGGCCCCATCGGCCTGATGGGTGTGGGGGTGGCCAAGGCACTGGGTGCCAGCGAAGTCATTCTCACTGGCACCCGCGACAACCGGCTCGAAATAGGCCGCCAGCTGGGGGCTGACTATACGGTCAACGTAACCAAGGAAAACGCGGTCGAGAAAGTGCGCGAATACACCAACGGTGGCGCCCATTACGTGCTTGAGTGTTCGGGTGCACCGAATGCGGTGAACGATGCGGCGATGATGCTGCGCCGCGGTGGCCGCATTTGCTTGGCCGCGTTTCCGGGCGAGCCGGTGCCGATTGACGTTGCGGCGCTGGTGCGCAACAACATCTATCTGTACGGTATTCGCGGTGAAGGTAAGAGTGCCACGCACCGTGCGGCCGCGCTGATGGCGCAGAAACGTTTCAATGCCAAGTTGATTCATACCCATACCTTCCCTCTCGAAGAAGTGCCGAACGCGCTGCGCCACGCCCGGGAACGTATCGACGACGCCATCAAGGTCGTGGTCAAGATGACCCACCCCGAAGGTTGCTGAGAGCTGCCCCGTGCTGACGTTTGACCACTACCTTACTCCAGCTACGCTGGATGATGCTTTCGATGCCCTTGATGGTGTGCCCGGTGCACGCATCGTAGCTGGCGCGACTGATCTTTTGCCCTGGGCAAGAGACGGTCGTGCCGGCGACGTGCATCTGAGCGCCTTGGTGGATGTAAGCCGGATAGCCGAGCTGCGCGGGGTGAGCCTGGCGCATGGGCGCATCCGCATGGGCGCGGCCACCCTGATCTCAGCATTCCAGAACGACCCGCTGCTGCAAAAGCAGGCGCCGGTGCTGGGATGTTGCGCGGTGTGGTTCGCGGATGACCAGATTCGGGAGCAAGCGACGGTTGGGGGCAACTTGGTCAATGCGTCGCCGGCAGGCGATTCGCAGCCGGCATTGCTGACGATGAATACGCACGTGACCCTGGCGCGGCGTGAAAACGGGCGCATCCTGGAGCGCACGCTGCCCTTGTCGGAGTTCATTGTCGGCCCCGGCCAGACCCTGCGTCAGCCGCATGAAATCATGACGCGCCTTGAACTGGACGCCTTGCCAGGTTACGGTGCTGCGTTTGAGAAAGTGGGACACCGCCGTTCCATGGTGATCTCCACAGTTTGTCTGGCCGCGCTGGTCAAGCTCGATGGGACCAAACGCCGGATCGAGGATGTGCGCATCGCCATTGGCGCAGTCGGCCCGGTGCCTGAGCGGCTGGACGATGTGGAGGATTTTCTTACGGGTCAGATGCCCGCCAGCGGAAGCTTGCGCGACGCGGCTGAAATGGCGGTTAGCCGGGTGCGTTCGCGCAGCCGGCAAGCGTATCGCCGCGAGGTGTTGGTCAATTTCGTTGAACGTGCGCTCATTTCCGCGTTCGCCCATGCAGGTCTGGCTATCCAGCGCCTACCCAAGGAGTCAGGCCATGTCTGAAGCAGCATTCAATTCTGCGGCGCCGGCCGATGGCCGGCACCCGATGACGGAGATTTCTGCCACGGTGAACGGCCGCAAGGTCACTCGCAGCGTACCCAATCACTACCGCCTGATCGACTTTGTGCGCGAGGAGCTCAAGCTCACCGGCAACAAGGAGGGTTGTGGTGCTGGCGAGTGCGGTACCTGCTCGATGTTTGTGGATGGCAAGCTGGTCAAGAGCTGCCTGACGCCGGTACAGAAGATTCAGGGCGCTGAGGTGGAAACGATTGATGATCTGGATCGCGACCACGGCATGACGGTATTGCAGCGCGCTTTTCACAAGTGCGGCTCCAGCCAGTGCGGCTACTGCATTCCCGGAATGGTGATGGCGGCGACTTCCACCTTGCGCCGCAATCCGGACGCCGGCCTTGACGAGATCAAGGAGGGCTTGGGCGGCAACATCTGCCGTTGCACCGGTTATCAAAAAATTCTGGACGCGGTAGAGCTGGCGCGTGATGTGCTCAACGGCAGCAAGCCCGAATCGGCGCTAGCCGAGGAGGACAGCACCAATTTTGTCGGGCACAGCACGCGGCGGCTCGATGCGCCGGCCAAAGTCACGGGCGCCATCAAGTACGCAGCCGATATGTGGATGGCCAACATGCTTCATCTACAGGTGTTGCGCAGTCCGCACCCGCATGCCCGTATCGTGCGTATCGATGTGAGCGCCGCCCGCGCCATCCCCGGCGTGGAATGCATCATCACCAGTGATGATGTGCCTGGTATCGACAACTTTGGCGTGGCTATTGAAGACCAGCCCGTCATGGCGCGCGGTGTGGTGCGTTATGTGGGCGAAGCGGTGCTGGCGGTGGCGGCCGAAACGCTTGAGATTGCCCGGGCGGCGGTGCGCAGCATTCAGGTCGAATACGACATCCTGCCGGCACTGTTTGATCCGGAAGGGGCGATGCAGCCGGGCGCCGTGCAACTGCACGATTTCGCCGGAAACAACATCTGCAAGCACACCAAAATCCGCAAAGGTGACGTTGACGCCGGCTTCAAGGAAGCGGACCTGGTCGTGGAGGAGACCTACCAGACCGCGCCGATCGAACATGCCTACCTGGAGCCCGAAGCCGGCCTGGCATACCTGGAGCCGGATGGCTGCATCACGGTGCAGTCACCCAGCCAGAATATCACGCATCATCGCCACATGCTGGCCAGGATTCTGAGACGACCCATCAACAAGGTGCGCATGATCATGAGCACTGTGGGCGGCGGTTTCGGCGGCAAGGAAGACATGATCTACCAGGGCATGCTAGCGCTGGCCGCGATCAAGACCCGCCGACCGGTGCGCTATGTATTCACCCGCGAGGAAAGTTTTATTGCCAGTGCCAAGCGGCATCCAATCAAGATCCGCTATACCATGGGTCTCAAGCGCGATGGGCGCATCACCGCGACCAAGATGGTGATGGTGTCGGATGGGGGCGCCTATGCCATGTCCACACCCTACGTGATGAACAAATCGGCGATTCTGGGGCCGGGGCCGTACGCCATCCCGAACGTCTGGGTCGATGCGATTGGCGTGTACACCAACAACACGCCCAGCGGGGCGATGCGTGCGTTCGGTGCATTCCAGTCGGAGTTTTCCACCGAGGCACACCTGGACCTGTGCGCGCAGCGGCTGGGCATGGACCCGGTGGCCTTGCGCATGATCAACCTGATGCGCGATGGCGCGACCACCCATACCCGCCAGCAACTGGACCGCGTGCTGGCGACCGAATGCCTGACGGCCGTTGTGTCTGCGGCGGGCTGGGACGCTGGTGTGCCCTACCGCCAAGGCGCCGACCACCAGCCCCGCACCGATTTCGCTGGACCGGGGACGCGCGCTCCCTGTACGCTGGGCGTCCGCCTGTCATCGCCAGGCGAACCGGTGCCGGCCGGCAGCCCCGATATGCTGAACAAATGAGGAGAACAACATGAAACATCGGGGACGCGGCGTAGCCTGTGGCTGGTACGGCATTGCCCGCACGGCTGCAATGGACCGGGCGGCTGTTTGGGTCGAACTGGACGATGGCGGCACGGTGAAGATCGCCACCGGTGTCACCGAGATTGGCGAAGGCATTCTCACCGGCTTGTGCCAGATCGCGGCGCAGGAGATGGGTGTTCGACCCGAAGACATCGTGCTGGGGGACAACGACACGGCGCGCGTGCCGGAAGCCGCGCATGCCGGAGCAACCCGCATGACTTACATGATCGGCAACGCGGTGGCTATCGGCTGTCGTGAGGCCTTTGGCAAGTTTCGCGACGCAATGGGAGCCTATTGGGGCGTGACGCCCGGCAGTATCCACGCATTCGCAGGTGAAGTCTGGGTGGAAGGATCGCCCACCAAGCGCATGACCATGGCGCGCGCGGTGCACGTGCTGAAGCATCAGCGCGGCATCGTCATCGTCGGCAGTGGTCTGTTCACCTCGCAGCACACGGGGCTCAATCCGGACACCGGAGAGTCCACGCCCTGGCAGAGTTACGTGTTTGGCGCGCAAATCGCCGAGGTAGAAGTGGACGACGATACTGGCGAGGTGCAGGTGCTGGGCGTCTGGGCCGCGCACGACGTGGGTCGCGTGGTCAATCCGCAGCAGGTGGAGGGCCAGATCGAGGGGGGCGTAGTGATGGGCGTGGGGCATGCGCTGATGGAAGACTACATCCAGGTCGATGGCCAGACCACCACGCCAGGCTTTGCCAAATACATCCTGCCCACTGCGCTGGACGTTCCACAGATCACGTCGATCCTGATTGACGAACCCGATCCGAAGACGCCGCTGGGTGTCAAGGGCATTGGTGAGCCAGCGATCACGCCGACGGCCCCGGCCATCATCAACGCCATCTACGATGCCGTGGGTGTGCGAATCACCCGACTGCCGGCCACGCCCGAACGCGTGATGGAGGCGCTGCGGCACAAGCGAGCGACACAAGGTAAGCGTAGCGAACGGGTCTGACAGGTAAAAAGGATTTCTCTGACGGGCCAAAGTCTAGAGCATTTGGGCGGCACGACAGGGATTTGACGATGGAATAACCGCTGGAGACAACCATGCGTTTCAGACAAGTCAAAATCACTCAGCGGCTGTGTGTGATCGGATACGGGCTCATGCTGGCTATGACGGCTGCGCCCTTGTTTGCGCAGAATTTTCCGGCCAAACCGGTGGAATTGACGGTGCTCTTTCCGGCCGGATCATCGACCGACGTGGTGGCACGGGGGCTGGCTGACGGTATTTCGAGGCATCTTGGGCAACACATGTTGGTCATGAATCTGCCCGTAGCTGGCGGGGCGATTAGCTACAAGTATGTGCAGGTACAGAAGCGGGATGGCTATTTCATCGTGTTTAACTCGAACTCGATCTCAACGGCCTACTACTTCGGCACAGTGCCTTTTGATTGTCGGGCGTTTGATCCTGTGGCCCGTGTCACCATTGAGTCAGTGGTAGTGGCCGTCAAAACCGAGGTTCCGTCGAAGGATCTCAGGGATATGGTGGCCTATGCCAAGTTGCGCCCGGGTGCGCTCCGTATAGGCAACACCGGCAGCGGCAGCCACATCCATACCTCAGCAGTAGCATTTTTAAATAATGAAGGCGTTGAGATGCTGGATGTTCCGTTAGCAGGTTCGCAAGTCGTGACCAGTCTGCTGGGCGGGCATATTGACGCTCTTGTGCAATTGCCCAGCGCGCTAACGCCGCACGTCAAGGCAGGCACGCTCAAGATCCTTGGTGTGTTGGCGTCTTCGCGCGAGCCTGTATTTCCTTCCGTGCCAACTGCGCTAGATCAGGGCCTCAAGTCCCAAGCGGATTTGTGGCGTGGCATCACGGCCCCCAAAGAGACGCCGCCGTCCACGGTGGCCAGACTGGAAGAGGCTATTCGCAAGACGGTCAACAGCCCCGAGTTTAAGGCGCAGGGCGCGAGTCCCGGTTTCATACCAGCCTTTCAGGCATCTGCCGACTTTGGCAAAACCATTGCCATTGAAGATGCCACGCTGTCCAAAATGATGGAAAAAGCCGGTTCAAAGATATAGCAACAGTAGTCATAGGCTTATAAAGGAAATGCGGATGAATCAAACGATTAACACGTCAGTGATCGGGCAGTTGGGGTCTGAGGGCCAGCAGGCTCGCGCAACGGCGATTGCCAGCGCTGGCGGCCTGCAGGCTGCACTGGACAGCGGGCTGCTGCCCAAGCAGGTCAGTGTCTCGCTGTCCGAAGGGCTGGTCTTGGGGTTGCTGCGGCAGGGTGTACGCAAGTACCTTGCGATTTTTGGCCATGGTTCAACCGATCTGGGTGAAGTGTTGCGCGTCTATACCGATGCGGGCGTGACCCAGGTGTTCAACTTCCGCAATGAAGTGGAGATGGCCCATGCCGGTACCGCACTAGCATGGGTATACCGCGAGTCGTGTGCTGTGGTGACCTCCATTGGTCCGGGCGCTTTGCAGGCGCTGGCCGGCTCGCTGGCCGCGGCTTCCAACGGGGTGGGTGTTTATCACATCTACGGGGATGAGACCACGCACGGGGAAGGCTACAACATGCAGCAAGTTCCCAAACCACAGCAGCATCTGTTCGGGCAGATGACGGCGCTGATGGGGCAGTCTTATGTGCTGCACACACCAGAGGCCTTACGTGATGCACTGCGCCGCGGCACGCAGTGCGTGCACCACCCGATCAAGGCCGGACCGTTCTTCCTGCTGTTGCCGCTGAACACGCAGCCGCAGGTGATTCATGAATTGAACCTGGGCGCCTTGCCGGAGCGGCTCAAGCTACCGCGGACCGGCGTGGCCGATGATGCAGCCATTGCGCAGGTGGCAGCGCTGATGCGCAGCCATAGCCGCATTGTGATGAAGGTCGGGGGGGGCGGTCGCGCCTTTTCCGCTGAAGTGCGTGCGTTGGCCGAGGCCAGTGGTGCAGCGGTGGTACTGTCGCCGGGCTCCACTGGTGTTTTGCCGGACGCCCATCCACAGAACATGCATGTGGGCGGCAGCAAGGGGTCAATCAGTGGTAACCATGCGATGGAACACGGTGAGTTACTGCTTGTCGTGGGCTCACGTGCGGTGTGCCAGGCCGACTGCTCGGGTGTCGGCTATCCGAAGGTGCAAGCAGTGATCAATATCAACGCCGATCTGGCTGACGTGGCGCATTACAACGCAACGCTGGCGCTCCCTGGTGACATCGGTGTGGTCATTGGGCAATTGCTGCGCGCCTTGTCCGTTGCAGGGACGCCTTCAGACGCCCGCCAAGCCTGGCTCGATGAATGTGCCGGGATGAAGGCGCAATGGAAGCGTTTTCTGGCGTCGCGCCAATTGGCGCAGCGGCTTGCTGACGATGTCTGGCAACGCCCTGTGCTGTCGCAGCCGGCGGCGATCAAGACGGTCTGCGACTTTGCCAAAGCTAACTCTGCGGTCAAATTCTTTGATGCTGGTGATGTGCAGGCCAACGGTTTCCAGACGGTGGAGGACGATCAGCCTTTCGATACCTATACCGAGACGGGAGCGTCCTACATGGGCTTTGCCACCTGCGCGGTGATTGCGGCCGGACTGGCAGACAAACCACGTTACGGCATCGCATTCACGGGGGATGGCTCGTTCATGATGAACCCGCAGGCGTTGATCAGCGCGGTCGAACACGGCGCCAAAGGCATGATTGTCATCTTCGACAACCGCCGGATGGCTGCGATCTCCAGCCTGCAGCAGGCCCAGTACGGCATCGACTTTCGCACCAACGATGGCGTCGCCGTTGACTACGTCCAACTCGCATCGAGTGTTTCCGGTGTCAAGGCGGTGTGGGGTGGCGATACCCTCGAATCTCTGCAGGCTGCGCTGAAAGCGGCGAGAGCCCACGATGGCTTGTCGCTGGTGCATGTCCCGGTCTATGCCGGCACGGCAGACGAAGGCGGCCTGGGCGCTTACGGTTCCTGGAACGTCGGCAACTGGTGCGCAGACGTGCAGCGCCGCTACGCCAATTCAACTATTTGATTTTTAGGAGCAAGCAACATGAAACTTGAAAACCTTGGTCTTTACAGCGAATACGGCCTGTTCATCGACGGCCACTGGCGTCCCGCCAAGGAGGGCGGTGTGCGGGAAGTGATCGATCCGGCCAGCGAGGAAGTGTTGGGATGGTTACCGGCTGCCGGGCAGGACGATCTGGATGCTGCGCTTCTCTCCGCACAGCAGGGTTTTGCCACATGGCGCCGCACCTCGCCGTGGGAGCGTGCCGCGGTGCTGCGTCGCACGGCCGACCTGATCCGCAGTCGCGCGGACAGTATCGCAAAATTGATGTCCATTGAAACCGGCAAGCCACTGTTGCAAGCCAAGGGCGAGGTCTCCGATTCTGCGGACCAGTTTGACTGGTATGCGGGTGAAACCCAGCGCATCTACGGGCAAACCATGGAGGCACGCGTTCCTGAGGTGCGCATGCAGATTCGTTATGAGCCCGTGGGGGTGGTCGCAGCCTTCTCTGCCTGGAATTTTCCGGCATTGCTGCCGTCACGCAAGATCGCAGCCGCGCTGGGCGCCGGTTGTTCGGTGATCGTCAAGCCCGCCAGCGAGGCGGCGGGCAGTTGCATGGCTGTCGTACAGGCCTTGCACGATGCCGGTGTTCCGGCAGGGGTTGTCAATCTGGTCACCGGCGACTCGTCCTTCATTTCCGAATATCTGGTGCGCTCGCCGAGCGTGGCCAAGGTGACGCTGACAGGCTCCACGGGTGTTGGCAAGAGGCTGTTGCACCTAGCGGCCGAAAACGTCAAGCGCGTGACCATGGAGCTGGGTGGCCATGCACCAGTGCTGGTCTTTGAGGATGCGGACGTGGCCTACGCGGCAGAGCAGTGCGCGCGCTTCAAATACCGCAATTGCGGGCAGGTGTGTGCCTCGCCATCGCGCTTCTACGTACACGAAAGTCTGTACGCCGCGTTCTGCGAACGCTTTGCTGCGGTAGCCAACAGCCTGAAAGTGGGGCACGGCCTCGACCCGGAAACAGCAGTCGGCCCGATGGCGAACAAACGCGGCCTGGACAACGCACACCGACTGATCGGCGACGCGCTCAAGCATGGCGCACGCCTGATCGCCGGGGGCGGCCGGCCGTCATATGTAGCTGGCGACAAGGGCTACTACCTGGCCCCGACTGCGCTGGCTGACGTCCCGGAAGATGCATTGATCATGCTCCAGGAGCCGTTTGCTCCGGTGGCGCCGATCGCGCCGTTTTCTTCGTTCGACGAGGCGATTCGTCTTGCCAACAGCACCTCGTACGGGCTGGCGTCCTATCTGTTTTCGAGTTCATTGAAGACCGCGACGCTGGCCAGCGAGGCGATAGAGGCCGGCATGGTGGGTATCAATGAGTTGGGGATTGCCAGCGCCGAAATGCCTTTCGGCGGCGTCAAGGAAAGCGGCATGGGACGAGAAGGCGGAGCGTTGGGCATCCGAGACTATCTCGAGCCCAAGTTCATCAAGACGCGGCTTTGACGAGCCGCGCGGTTCAACAAAAAAACATCATAGGAGACAACAATCATGTCAGCAATTTCCCTCGAATTGGGCGAGATCGATACCGCACTGGAGAAACGAGGCGGCGCGCGAAAGTTAATTTTCCTGCTAATCGGATTTGGGCTGCTAGGCTTCTCGCTGATCGCGCCCGTGCCGACCGGGATGAAGCCAGCCGCTGTCTACACTCTGGGCGTGATGGCGGCCACGGTTCTTTGGTGGATTACGGAGGCGATGCCTGTGCCGGTGACCGCGATGATGGTGCCAGTAATGTTGCACCTAACCGGCGTGGTTAAGCTTAACAAGGCTTTTACCGAGAGCTTCGGCGACAGCATGGTGCCTTTCTTGATTGGCGTGTTGGCCCTGTCAGTGGCGTTTACGCAATCGGGCCTTGGCAAACGCATGACTTACTTGCTGCTGTCGGTCTCGGGCGTCAAAGTCAACCGTGTCATTGGCATCTTTCTCTTCTTTTCGTACGCCATCTCGATGTTCATCACGGATGTGGCGGTGGTGGCGATGATGCTGCCAATCACGGTCGCTCTGCTGCAGGCTGCAAATGCCAAGCCTGGAAAAAGCAACTTTGGTCGCGCGATGATGATGGCGATCATGCTCGGCTCGACGCTGGGTGGCATCGCCACCCCGTCTGGCGTGACGGCCAACATCATCGCAATGGGCTTTCTCGCCCGCAATGCCCACATCAGCATTTCCTTTATGCAATGGACGATGATCGCGACGCCAATCTCCCTGATGATCACGTTCATCGCCTGGGCGCTAATCGTCCGAATTTTCAAACCCGAATTCAGCGAACTGCCATTTGGTCCCGACTACGTATCGCAGCAGCTCAAGATCATGGGCCGGTGGAAAACGGCCGAAGTGACCACTCTCATCGTGTTCCTCATCGGCGTCGTGCTGTGGCTGAGCGGTGAATGGAGCCACCTCCCGATCGCGCTAGTGTCGCTGCTCCTGATGGGCCTGCTATCGGTGCCACGGTATGGCGCCATTGGCAACTGGCGTACGTTCGAGAAGGGCATGGAGTGGGGCGCGTTGCTGCTGGTCATAGGCGGCTTCTGCCTGGGAATTGCTGCCACCGATAGCGGCTTGGCGAGTTGGGCTGCACAGACCGCGCTGGCACCGATGGCCGAGCTTCACGGCCGGCTTCAGCCACTTGCGGTGACCTTGCTGGTAGCAGTCGATTCGCTTGGATTCTCGAGCTTTGGCGCGGCAGCGTCGGTGAACGTGCCGTTTGTAATCTCGTACGCGCAGCAGCATGGGTTCCCGGTGCTCACCTTGGTGCTGGCGACCGCATTCGCTTCGTCCACACACTTCATTCTCGTCACTGAAAGCCCGTCGTTCGTGCTGCCCTACGCATTCGGATACTTCAGTTTCAAGGACATGTTCAAGATTGGCATCATCCTAACGTTGGTCAGTGCTGCGGTGATCGGGGTCGGCCTCGTTCTGGCAGGCATGCCCGCCGGCGTTGCGATGACAGGATGATGATCATGCAAGCTTTACCAGGTATTCACACAAAAGGATCATTGATGAATGAAGAAGAGACAAGCCAAGGCATCTCCAACGGGATGACCAACTATGGAGACCGCGCGTTTTCCCTTTACCTGCGTCGATCGTTCGCGAAGTCGATGGGATATTCCTCGCAGCTGTTGAGCAAGCCGATCGTGGGTATCGCCTCCAGTCCGTCAGGCTTCAATAACTGCCACCGGGCCATGCCAGAGTTGGTGGAAGCTGTCAAACGTGGCGTGTTGGCGGCTGGTGCCTTGCCCATTGACTTTCCAACGATCTCGCTGGGCGAGGTTTTTCTGAATCCCACCAGTCTCATGTTCCGCAATTTGATGAGTATGGACGTGGAAGAGATGGTGCGAGCCCAGCCGATGGATGCGGTGGTGCTTATTGGTGGTTGTGACAAGACCGTGCCGGCCCAACTGATGGGTGCGGCTTCTGCCAACATACCAGCAATCCAGCTCGTAACGGGCCCGATGATGACTGGGCGCCACAAAGGTGAGCGGCTCGGTGCCTGTACAGACTGCCGTCGCTTTTGGGGCAACTTTCGCGCTGGCAAGATCGAACGGGAAGAGATCGATGAAGTGGAGGGCCGGCTGGCCACCACGGCAGGGACTTGCGCGGTGATGGGTACCGCCAGCACCATGGCCTGTATTGCCGAGGCGCTTGGCATGTCGTTGCCAGGCAGTGCCGCGATTCCGGCAGTGCACGCGGACCGGCTGCGGGCCGCCGAAGCCAGCGGCACTCTGGCTGCCCGTATGGCCTTGGGACAGGTGCCGGTATTGCGCCCCAGCGACGTGATCACGCCCAAGTCGATCGAAAACGCGCTGCGCGTACTGCTGGCGCTGGGTGGCTCGACCAACGCCATCATCCATCTGACAGCGGTGGCGGGCCGGTTCAACATCCCGATTTCGCTGAAGCGCTTGAACGAGCTTAGCGAGACGACGCCAGTTTTGGTCAACCTCAAGCCAACCGGTGACAACTACATGGAAGATTTCTACGCAGCTGGCGGCATGAGTGCGCTGCTGCGGGAGTTGAAACCCCTGCTGCACCTCGACACCGTGAGTGTGACGGGCGAGACTTTGGGTGAGCGGCTTGATGCCGAAACGGGCGAATGGATTGACCACAAAATCGTTCGACCCGCCAGTGATCCGATCGAACCTGTGGGTGGACTGGTGGCGTTGTTTGGTTCGCTGGCGCCACGTGGCGCGATTCTAAAACGATCGGCCGCCGAGAAGAACCTGTTCGAGAAGGAAGGCCGCGTCGTGCTTTTCACCTCGCTGGAAGATCTGAGCGCCCGGATCGATGACCCGGACCTCGATGTCACAGCGGACGACATCATGGTGTTGCAAAACGCCGGCCCAACCAGCCGCAGCGGCATGCCAGAAGCCGGCTATTTACCGATCCCCAAAAAACTGGCGCAGGCAGGCGTCAAAGACATGGTGCGCATCTCGGATGCGCGCATGAGTGGTACAGCGTTTGGCACCATCGTGTTGCATGTCACACCGGAAGCCGCTGCAGGTGGCCCGCTGGCACTGGTTCGCAATGGGGACCGCATCCGGCTCAGCGTCAAAAATCGCAGCCTCGATCTGCTGGTGGATGAGGTCGAGTTGGCGCGCCGGCGTCAGGCCCTGCCGTCCTCTTTGCCGTACATTCCGCGCGGCTACGCCAAGTTGTACCAGGACCATGTGCTGCAGGCCGACTGCGGCTGCGACTTCGATTTTCTGCAGGGCACTGGCGCTGTGCAGCATTCAGAGGGGGACGCTTCATGCTGATTGGCGTACCCCAATGTCTCCAATAGCCAGCACACGAAGATCAACCGAAATCATGGCGACGCAGTGAACGTTTTCTGGATCAGCATATCCGTGATGGTTGGATCGCGATCGCGACTGTGGCTGATCAGAGTCAGGCCACTATCACGGGTGCTGGCAGAAATAGCCAGAGCCCTATATTTCGAAGTTCTGATTTGTGGTCCAAGAAAAGAATATTTTTTTGATCTGTGTGCCCTCGACCTGCCGACGCTGCCAGGAATCCGCAACGATGTCATGCGTGAAATTCAGCTGAAGTAGTAGAAAGTGATCGTGGACTTGACTAACGATCCCAGGCTTGACGAGGTGGCGCTGCTTAACCCGCTCACAGCGAAGACTTTATGCTTTGGACGCTGGGATTTCAGTGGAACACTGAAAAACGCGAGAAGCGGTTGCACCTGTGTTCTATTTGACCGAAGGCGAGATCGAGCGCATGCATGGCCCGGTGGGACTTGATGGCGAGAGCAAGACGTCGGCGGAGATTCCCGCGTCCTTGCTTGGAGAAGTTGCGGCTGTCACGAATAGTGTTTCGTGGCTGCAGCAAAAACGCGTAATTAGGCCGGTGATGGCGGCACTGCAAAGCGAGTGGATACATTCGAATTTGTGAAGGAACCAATATGCGAGTACGTGATATTCTGAAATCAAAGGGGGCAGCGCTGTTTACCGTGCAGCCGAACTGTCTGTTGTCGCACTGTGTAATTACGATGGCCGACAATGACATTGGGTCTGTGGTGGTGATGGACGGCCCGCAACTAGTGGGCATGGTCACTTTTCGCGAGGTGATTCGAATCTTGGCCCAGCGTCAGAAGGGTGCACTGCAGGGGCCGCTGCCATTGGTGGGCGAACTGCAGGTTCAAGCGGTCATGAATCCGAACCCTATCGCAGCTACGCTGGAGACTGAATTGCAGGAGCTTCGGGCCATGATGATCCGGCACCACCAGCGTTACTTGCCGGTACTTGATGGTCCTGTTCTTGCTGGTGTGGTTTCGTTCCATGATGTTGCACGAGCGGTTTACGAAGAACAGACTTTTGAGAATCGCATGCTCAAGGCGTATATCAGTGACTGGCCGACCGAGGATGATGAGATATCTGCAGGACGAACCGAATAAACCCGGCCACGTGTAATTCCAGCCCGCGAGAGTTTGGCGGAACGGGATTTCCCATGAAAACACCAGTAACTCTACGCCGTGATGCTTGGATCGCCTTTGATGTCACGGATTCAGGATGAGGTTAGAACGTGAGCGTAAAACTTAACATGAAGAGGTGGATTGATGGAAAGTCTTGATCTCAGAGTCCTGGGTGATGCACTGAACTGGCACAGGGATGGGCATGCGGTCACGCTGGTCACCGTCGTCCAAACCTGGGG
>DFWY01000016.1 GCA_002381615.1 Polaromonas sp. UBA4122
CACAAAATTCCTGACAGGCTCGCCGAATGCGCCCTGATGATAGAGTCGCGTGCGGGATTGAGAGTAACCACGCCCACCGGAGACCAGTTGCGTGTTTTGCCTGACCACCTAACCGGATTGAGTTCACGCGCTTGTGCATACAACGCATGGCGAGCCGCCAAGATGGCGTGATCTTCCCTAGCATGGCGCTTGCGCCGCTGACACATACCTGTAATGTCACAGGCCAGGCGCAGTCGCGCGCCAGCGTTGTGGGCCGTTTCGATGTCATCGGCCAGACTACGGCGATCTTCGAGGAGGATCATTCGTCCTCGCCCCTATTGAGGATCACCGTGACTTTTTTTGATAGGACCAGTAGCGCTGCGGTCTCGGCCAATGCACGGTTCCTTGCGCAGCAGTTCGCGATCGAACTCCTTGAAGTGTTTGCGGTCTTGCCGGGTGGCCTGTGGGCTGGCCCGGGCGTCCTTTGGATCGGCCAACGCCGCGGTGACGCTCGTGCACCATTTGTCCAACTCGGCTGGATAGATGCCTGCGCGCGGCACCAAGCGCTCTTGTCCGCCTCACGCATCGCCGCCGTGTTATCACCGCCTCGAGCCGGGAGCCCGCAGTCCAGGCCCACCCTGGGGCGGGCCTGGACTGAACATCTTCGCTAGCGCTGTAGCGTGCCAGTTCCTATGCCAACCTCCCTGGCTACCAACTCCACTGCCGCGCTTTCAGGCGGCAACAACCGCGCTACTACTCGGTCCTTGAATGTTTGTCCGTATCGTGCCACTTCTATCCTTCCTCGCCGCCCCCGGTTCTTGGTTCTATAGAGACGACAAGTATTGTGACGCGGGGAAGTGGCGAGCGAAGCGGTCGTTCAGGCTGGTTGGGTGAAGTACGCCTACCTGTTTCAGCATCGTTCAGTCCCGCGAAAGAGGGAAGCCAGCAATCAGCCGCACCTGCTGCCACCGATCAGCACTATCGGATTCGACATGCGGGGGATATCAGAGCTCTCCCGGCAACAGCTTGGCGGGAGACCTGCCTTCACACCGTCGAGCGGCGACAAACGCGAAGTTTCAGCGCGATACGGAATTCACTCAGGCGGCGAGACGCCGTTGCCCGCTCACTGGGACAGAATCCAGCCGATGACATTCTTGATCTCGCTCATGTCCTTCGTCTCGATGACCTTGTGTTCCTCTTCCGTGCCGTCTTTCTGCTTGACCTTTGGTGCCTTGGTGAGGTTATCGATCAGCTTCGCTTCCGCGTCAGCCTTGCCCCTCCATTTCTCGGCAATTTTCTTGAACGATGACCCAGCCTTGTCCTTGTCTATCGCATGGCATTTCAGGCAACCGCTTTTCTTGGCTAATGCCGCGGCGGCATCGGCATTGACTGCGGCGTAGGACATGCCGGAAAATGCTGCCGCCGCAATACCAATGACCGAAAGGGGGATTAGTTTTTGGGGGATCGAAAGATTCATTGCGAGGTTCTCCTTTGCAATTCCGTTCATTTCAGTTCACGGATGAATATTAATATTGATACCGACATGAGTCTGCCGGTCGGGATAACGCCGCATCACCAACCCTGTCCTATGATGAACAAAAGCCGCTGCACAGCCCGCACATAACCAGACCAGAAACAAGTCTGGAGATAGAGCCATCCCGATAAACAGAAGCATTGTTATCTTGCGCTGATTCGGGGCGCACTTCGGCAGAATATGAAGCTTCTCTGATCTGGGTCAAACCGGCAGCGACAAGACCAGACTTAAGGCTGGTAGGTCCGTGGCGCTGCGCGATGAGACCTACAACGGCACATGCGCGGCCCGGTCCGCGTAGCGCAGGCCACGAGGGTTGGCTCGCCACGCGGCAAGGCTGCAACAGTAGTTGCTAGCTCAGGTTGAGGAAGTTCAGCTCTTTGACAGTTTGCTCTGAGTTGACCGTGAAGCGTGGCTGGTTCGGGTGTTACAAATTTACTGGTCCGCGCTGGGATGATCCGCTCAGGTTGAGCCAGCGGTGCATTCCGCGCACGGACCTGCCAAGCCCGGCTCCCGAATACGCAAAGTGGTGGTTGCCAAACCACCATGGTCAAACATTTGACCAGAGATGGTTGAGTTTCCTGTCGCTGTACAAAAAAAATATCACCAATTGAACGCTGTATCTCATTGATTCAGTGAGAAATTCTTGTTTCTGCACGATGAAAGTGTACGCAAAATTTGTACTTTGACTCGACAAATGGAGATGTGCGTGGCTACTGCATACCGCTCCTACATAGACCTAAGTTGTTGATAACAAACATAATAAATATATTAATCTGCAACTGGCATGGGGCTTGCTATACAAGGGTAAGCACAGAAGAACGAAGGTAGCCCAAATGATTGAGAAAGCCAAAATCCTGGTCGTCGACGATGAAGAAGTCGTTCGACTCAGTTATTTCAGAACCCTATCGGGAGAGCGTTGCAGCGTAGAAGTGGTCAGGGATGGCAAGGATGCGTTGCAAATGATGGGGCAACAACCGTTCGATGTGGTGTTGCTCGATCTGCGCATGCCGGAAATGGATGGCATGACTGTTCTCAAGGCGATCAAGGAGAAATGGCCCGAGAGTGAAGTGATCATCATTACCGGGTATCCGGCGGTTGATTCTGCCAAGGAAGCGGTAACGCTGGGCGCCTATGGCTATCTCGCCAAACCGGTGGGTCCGGATGATGTCATCAATGCGGCAAACGGCGCCATGATGCATAAAAGGTGGGCTTTGCGCTGCGAACAACAGACTCAGTGCGTTGCCACCCGGTAGCGATCTAGTGAGCAAGAAATCGTGATAGGGGCTTGGGGCAATTTTGCTGACTGAGCCAGTTTGATGAAGGAGAAATATCATGAGTGCGTTACGTAAAGTACTGGTCGTGGATGACGACCCCGTGGTTGGCAAGAGTTTCAACCGTGTTCTTTCTCAAGAAAAGGGCTACGTGGTAATCACCGCCCAGAACGCCGCAGAAGCGCTGGAGAAACTGCGCGAGCAAGAGTACGACCTTGTTTTCACGGATATCAAAATGCCAGGCATGGACGGCGTCGAGCTAGCCGAACGGGTGAAAGCCAAACGTCCCTGGACCCCGGTGGTTATCGTTACCGGCTACGGCACCATGGCGAATGAAGAAAGAGCCAAGGCGGCTGGCGTATCGGACTTCTTGCGCAAACCTTTGTCGCCGGAAATGATTGAAGGCAGCGCGATGAATGCGCTGCACGAACCAGCGCCGGCAGTCGTTGCGCGGCAGGAAGCAAGCCCGCTCGAACAGGTGCATCCGGCACTGCTGGAAAAAGAAAACAACCTGAAGAACATCGCCCTCTGCTTGGCTGCGCCATTCATCGGGTTGGCCTATGCGTTATTGCTCCCCTTGGTCGGAATTGCCATGCTGGCCTGGGTTGGTGGGCAGGCGTTTGTGGAATTGCCATCGGTAAGAAAGGCGCTCACCTTTCTGAAAAACGTGGCCCTGTTCGTGGCGGCCCCCTTTGTGGGATTGGCCTATGTCGTCTTGCTTCCCTTTGTCGGAACGGCCATGTTGGTCTGGGTTGGCGTGAAGGCGTTCATTCCACAGCCTCCTGTGGAATGACTGCTGACACCATCAGGGGAGCTAATTTTCCCTGATGGTTTCGCGCTAAAAAAACTCAACAAGTGGGGAATTCCGATGAAAAACTTTTTCAAAGTCGGCAACATGATGGTGTCGTTTCGCCCAAAAAGCTTGATCCTGGCAGCCTTGGTCGCGCTTGTGCTTTCCACCGTAGGGATGGCGATCCATGCCGAAGATAGCGGTCTATCCAAAGAGGACAAGGCTTGCTTGAATTGTCACGACAAGGAAGGCTTGGGGAAAACGCTTGAAAACGGAGAGACGCTTTCCCTGCAAATCTCTACCAAAGCCTACGTCGAGTCGATGCACAATGGGACCAGTTGCGAAGACTGTCACTCGGACATTGACGCCAAAACCCACGGCAAGGTCAAGACCTCCATCAATAGCAAGCGGGATTTCTCCCTCACCATGCAGGAGGCTTGCCGTACCTGCCACAAGAAGAAATTCACGGAATATGAGGACAGTGTCCATGCGGCACTGATCAAGGAAGGCAGCAAGAAGGCACCGATGTGTTCCGACTGCCACAATCCGCATACGGTTCGTTCCGCGAAAATTATCGGACCAATTACGGCAACTCCCTGCGCGAAGTGTCACGAGGACATATTCAAGGCCTATTCCAGATCTGTGCATGGCCAGGAGCGCATTGCAAATGGCAAAGCCGCTCCCCTGTGCGCCGGTTGCCATCAAGCCCACGCCGTGAAGGCGGCTTCGTTGGGTAACGACGTAAAAGAGGCCTGTCTTTCATGCCACAAAAATGCAGTCGATATGCATAAGGTCTGGTTGCCGAATACAGAACGGCATTTTGAGGCCATCTCGTGTCCGGCCTGTCATGTTCCGACCGCGCAACGCCGGGTTAATCTCCGGCTCTATGACGGCGTGGGAAAGCATCAGGTTTCAGAAAAGACGGGCGTGCCGCAGTTTGAGCGACTAACCCATGCTGCCGATGCAAAAGATACCGGCCTAAATGAGAGGGCGCTATGGAGCCTGCTGAAGGAATTCAATCGGGACGGCGTTGAAGGAAAAACCATTCTGCGTGGCCGCTTGGAAGTGAGTTCCGGAGTGCAGGCGCATCAACTGAGCGAAAAGTCCAAGGCAATCCGGGACTGCAACACCTGTCACCAAACGGGTGCAGCACCCTTTCAAAGCGTGACACTGACAATAGCCGGTCCGGATGGCAGGCCTTTGCGCCATGACGTCCAAAAAGACACTTTGACTTCCCTGACGTCAATGGAGTCAGTGCGCGGGTTTTATGCCATCGGCAGTACGCGGATCAAGCTGCTGGACAGCTTGCTGGTCCTGGTTCTGCTGGGCTCGATCAGTGGGTCGCTCGGGCACATGACGATCAAACGGCTATTCAAAAGCGTGCGGGAGAAGCTTGAGGCCGAGAAGAACGCCGCACCTCCTCAAGCCGACAAGCAGGTTTTACCGGGTGATCGTCGCGCTGATGACGATGCCTCAAAATAAAAGGAGCTAGCCATGAACAAGCTATATATTCATCCGCTTCCGGTCAGGATCTGGCACTGGGCCAATGCCATCGGTTTTGTGTTGTTGATTGCCTCCGGAGTGCAGATCAGGTATCTTGACTTGATCCAACTGATGTCATTCAGGACTGCGGTGGTCGCTCACAACTGGATTGGTTTCGTGCTGATCGCCAATTTCTTCGTGTGGCTTGGTTTTTATCTGTTTACCGACAAGATCAAGGTCTACCACCCCGAGCTGAGCCCGACCAAGTATTTCCGAGACAGCTGGCGGCAAATTCAGTTCTATGGCTACGGCATCTTCCGGGGCGAACCCAATCCGCATCATCCGAGCGCTTATCACAAATTCAATCCCTTGCAGAGCATGCTGTACCAGATCATCATGATGCTGCTCGTGCCCCTACAGTTTTTCACGGGCGTGATACTTTGGGACGTCACGCGCTTTTCATCCATGGTGGAGATGTTCGGCGGGGTGCGCGTCGTGGATACGGTTCACGTCCTGCTCTTCATCTTGTTCAGCGGATTCATGATCGTACATATCTACCTGGCGAGCCTCGGCCACACGCAGTCGGCCCATTTCAAGGCCATGGTCACCGGATATGAGGAAATCGAAGACGAGCCGGAACAGCGCTGAACTTCGTAAAACAACTCATGGCGAGGCGTTGCACGCCTCGCCATGCCGCATCAGATCAAATGGACTCGGATTCGCCCGAATCGAATTCGGTATCGCGGACCCGAATGTTGTATTTCTTCATCAGCGCCTGAAAATTAGTGCGTTGCATGCCGGTTTCTTCAGCGCTCCGGGTGACGTTTGAGGCGTTTCTCTTGAGCGTCTCCTGGACGAACAGCTTCTCGACTTCTTCAACCGATTTCTCCCTGGAAATTTTCTTGATTCGCTTGAGATCCTCGCTGGTTCTTGGTACTTCAAGATCGAGTCGCGGCGAGGTATCGACGATGTTTGCCATATGCGCCTGGCGGAGCACATTGTCAGACGACAGAATCACA
This sequence comes from Polaromonas sp. UBA4122, assembly GCA_002381615.1. Lineage (GTDB taxonomy): Bacteria > Pseudomonadota > Gammaproteobacteria > Burkholderiales > Burkholderiaceae_C > Polaromonas. Next base: position 6,076 of record DFWY01000016.1, read on the forward strand.
GCCCGATGTACCGTGTTTTCGAGTTCACGCACGTTGCCCGGCCAGTCATAGTTCATAAGCAGGCTCATCGCGCCTTCGGAGATTTCGGCCACCGGCTTTTTCAGTTCATTGCAAAAAATCTTGACGAAGTGGAAAGCCAGCGCGGGGATATCATCACGGCGCTCTCTCAGGGCTGGCGCGTGGATAGGGAAAACGTTGACGCGGTAATAAAGATCTTCGCGGAATGCGCCTTCTGCAACCAGCGCCTTGAGATCCTTGTTGGTCGCGGTGATGACCCTAACATTGGTTTTCTGCGTGTTGGTATTCCCGACTGCCCTGAATTCGCGTTCCTGGATAACACGCAGCAACTTGGCCTGGGTTGACAGGGGAAAATTGCCAAATTCATCCAGAAAAAGCGTGCCATTGTTGGCGATATCGAACATGCCGCGTTTATTGGCCACGGCGCCCGTAAACGATCCCTTGATGTGGCCGAACAGCTCACTTTCCAGCAGGTGCTCACTCAGCGTGTTGCAGTCGACAGTGACAAATGGTTGGTCCTTGCGCAGGCTGTTGTAGTGAATGGCACGAGCAATCATTTCTTTGCCGGTCCCACTTTCACCGGTGATGAGGACGGTGCTATCCGTCGGCGCACACTTCGCGATCAGGCGGTAAACGGCCTGCATCCGCGGGCTGGAGCCGATGATGTTCTCGAAACGATACTTGGAGCTGACCTCGTTCTTGAGGCTTCGGTTCTCTTGCAGCAAGTGCCGTCGTTCCAGCGCACGATCCACTATATGCTTCAGTTCATCCGGATCGAAGGGTTTGGACAAGTAGTCAAAAGCGCCCAGTTTCATGGCCTTGACGGCCGTCTGGATCTGCGAAAGCCCGGTCATCATGATGACATCAATGTCCGGATGCCTCTCCTTCACATGCTGCAACACCTCGAGGCCGTCAATCTTGGGCATCATGATGTCGAGAACAATAACATCGTAATCAGTTTCGTCTATTTTTCTCAAGGCCTCCCAACCGTCCTGTACGGAATCAACCGCATAACAGCTATCGCTGAGTATGCGCAGGCAACTCCGAATGACAATCTCCTCGTCGTCAACGATCAGTATTCTGGCACTCATGGGTTACTCTCACCTGCATTGTTTTCGGTTTCACCAAAAGGGGACGTTACCGGAAGATAGACGCGAAAAGTAGTTCCTGCGCCAACGACGCTTTCGACATTGATCTTCCCACCATGGGCTTTGACAATGCCGTAACTGACAGACAAGCCCAGCCCTGTTCCTTCGCCCACCTCCTTGGACGTAAAAAATGGGTCGAAAATTCGCTGCAGATTGGCTTCCGGGATACCACAACCGGTGTCCGTGACCTCTATCTCAACCATCGGAAACGGTTTGACACCGGGTTTGGGTAGGCCTGCGGCAATGTAAGGGCGGCTTTCCACAATAATGTTTCCCTTGCCCTCAATAGCCTGCTGGGCGTTGACAAGCAAATTCATAATGACCTGTTTAAGCAGGTCAGCGTCACCCCATACCTGAGGTAAATCGGGATCAAGATTAGTTGTGATCTCAATCTGCTGCAGGGACGCAGGCCGCTCGACAAAACGCACTGTGTCCTCAATCACTTGATTAAGGTTGAAAAATCCCTTGGTTGGAACCTTCTCCCGCGCGAAGTCGAGGAGTCGCCTGATGATGCTGGCACACCGCTTGGTCTCGCGGACGACCAGGTCCAAATCCTCCGCATCCTGACTGCCGTCTTCCATTTTTTTTCGCAACAGGGAGGTGAAGGTTAAGATGCCAGTCAGTGGATTGTTCAATTCGTGGGCAATGCCAGACGCCAGCACGCCGATCGAGGCCAGTTTTTCCCCCTGGGCAACCTCGGCCTTGGCGGCTAGAAGTTCATGGGTTCTATCTGCAACTTTCAATTCGAGGGTTTGTACCAGTTCCTGCATCTCTATCCTTGATTCATTGAGTGCTGCGGTCATATGGTTGAAAGAACCCGCGACGCGACCGAATTCGTCATCACTGCGTACGGGAATACCCTGGTCAAGGTTGCCAGAAGCTATTTTTTCAGCGCCAGACTCCAAGTCCTTCAGGGGAAGGTATATCAGGCGCTGAAGCAGAAGACTGACGCTGACAGCAACAAGAAGAATGATCGCCGACAAAATACCAACAATGTATACGGTATGCGTCTTCAATGACTGATCTATCTCATCGAGGGAATAGGCAATCTCCACGATACCAAGCACCGACTGGCTTGCAGGATGTTCATGACATGATGCGGATGAACATGACGGCTCATTGCGTATCGCCGCCATGCTGCCAAGAAACCTCTTTCCCTCAGGGGTCCTATATATTGTCCACCTCATGTCGTTGGTGACATGCTCCAGGGTTTTGCTGGTCTGGTGGCATTTAACACAAGGCTCCGCCTGTTGCTCAATCGAATGCCCGATTTCTAATGATCGGTTTGAATGAATGATCGTGCCGTCCTTGTTCAATACCCTGACTCGCTCAATGCCCTTCTGTTTACCAATGTCCTGAATGATCTTCTCAGCGATATCACGATTGTTCAAAAGCATCGCATAACGCGTGCTCTTGACAATCACTTCGGAAATTTGCGTGACATGTCCGGCAATCTCATTCTGAAGTTGTTCCCGCTGGTCCTGAACGATGAGAAAGGGGAACAGAAGCATCGCCGGTGAAAGAGCGATGATCAGATACAGGCTGACTTTGAGCTTTAGATTATTTTGGAACATTTACCAAGTCGATCCGCAGGTACCAGATGATTATGACATTGCCTTCGGCCGGAATTTGTCAATGACTTTGA
>DFWY01000055.1 GCA_002381615.1 Polaromonas sp. UBA4122
CTGCCAGGCCACCAGGTTGTGGACCTGCAGCAGGTCGAACCGCGGCACCCGCCAGAGCTGGCGCGACGCCTCGATTTGCGCCGCCCCGGCCGACGAAGTCCAGACCTTGTCGGCGGAAAAAACGCGCCGCTGCGCCGACAGCTTTTGCAGGCCGTCGCCGATCACACCCTGCGAGGATCCGTACATCGGCGAGGAATCGATCAGGCGGCCGCCGGCATCGAAGAAGTGGCGCATGACCTCGGCGCAATGCGCGCGCGCCGGGGGGTCGTTGCCGACATTGAAGGTGATCCAGCTGCCCAGCCCGACCACCGGAATCTGTTCGCCGGACGAGGCAATGGTTCTGGACAGTGGCTGCGGCCGTGCAGTGTTTTGTGCATAGACGCGCGCCGCGCCCAGCGCGGGAATCAGGTGCAGCAGGACGTCGCGGCGTCTCATTTCGCCAGCCTAGCACAGGGACATGGCGCGCGCAGTGGTTTTGTCGTGATAAGGGTGTATGGCCGGGAAAAGATGAACTAACTGTTGGGTGGCGATCAGATCGCCTGGGTGTAAAGCTGATCGGCTGGAGTCGGTCAGCCAATGATTGGCGCACTTGATCAAAACGGCACTAGCGGCACACACATACCCGCAAGGTGCCAAGAAAAGGCATCTAGTTTCAAAATCTAATTGTGGCGGAGTTTTCTAAGCGGCTGCATGAATGGCAATTGGTTTGAGCAAAAAAAATACTCTGCCACGCCTCCTTATTGCGTCAGAACCTTGGTCAATGGGTAGTACACCAATTTGATTAAATGTTGCGGTCCCCAGACTTTGTTCGAACCGATCCTGTGCGGATTTGGCTCGAACGTCGAACCAGTGATCACGAAAACATTCCCGGCAGCACGCATCACATATTTGCGGGTGGCCTTTTCAATATTGCTCGACTTGCCGTTAATGACTTCACTTTGCGGCACCATGTTCGCCAGCGAAAAACTTTGCGCCATTGACTCTTCTGTTGCCATATCCCCGGCCGGTGCCACCGATCCATGCCTGATTTTTTATCCTCAACACCGTACTTGCAACTATGCCTTGCGTATGCACTCAAGCAGGATCGCGAACGCCGGGCCGATCTCCTCTTCCGGCACGCAGGCGTAGCCGAGCAGCAAACCCTGCTGCACCTTCGGCCCGATGAAGTAGCGCGATAGCGGCCGTGCCAGTATGCCGCGCGCCTTGCACGCAGTGGAGATGGCCTGGTCGTCGGCTTCATCGGGCAGTCGCAGCACCAGGTGCAACCCGGCGTTGCTGGCGTGTTCATGCAGACTGTGGGGGCCGAGGAAGCGCGTAATCAGACCCGCCAGTACGGCCCGCCGCTTGCCATACAACAATCGCATGCGGCGTATGTGCGCAGCATACTCACCGCAACGCATGAATTCGGCGATCGCCGCCTGCGTCAGCAAATGCCCGCCTCGATAGAGCTCTGCATGACCGACCTGGAACAGCGTCGCCAGCGCGGGCGGCAACACCAGGTAGCCCATGCGCAGGCCGGGAAACAAGGTCTTGCTGAAGGTGCCGATATAGATCACCGGCGCGTCAGGCTCGAGTCCTTGCAGTGAGGGAATCGGCTGGCCCGAATAACGGAATTCGCTGTCGTAGTCATCCTCGACGATCCAGGCACCGGTCTGCCGCGCCAACTCCAGCAGCGCGCGCCGGCGCGCCAGGCTCATGACCGCGCCCAGCGGATACTGGTGCGAAGGGGTGACAAAAACGAAGCGCGGCGCCGGCGTCGTCCCTGCCGCTACCGACGGCACCGACATGCCGTCGGCATCGACCGCGATCGGCTGCATCGCGATGTCGCTGATCTGAAGAATGCTGCGGATACCCCAATAGCTCGGCTCCTCTACCCATGCCACATCGCCGGGCGAACCGAGCAGGCGCACCACCAGATCGATCGCCTGGTGGATGCCTTCGGTGATAAGTACCTGCTCCGGGGCGCAGCGTATCGAGCGCGCCAGCCGTAGATGCACCGCGACCGTTTCGCGCAACGCCGGCAATCCGCCATCATAGGAATAGCTAAGCAACGCGGGATCAGGCTTGCTCCAGAGGCGGGCGCTGATTTGCGCATAGCGCCGGTAGGGAAAGCGCGTCACATCCGGCACACCCGGCATGAACGCGCCCCATTGCACCGGCGAGGCCGCGGCGTCGCGCAGCAGGCGCGCCCCACGCGGCGACAGGCCTGGCATGGTCACGCGCGCGGCCCCAGAGCCGCTGGCCTGGGTTGCGTTGAGGTAGGCCTCGGGCGCAGTACTGGCTACAAAGGTGCCGCTGCCGATGCGGGCGTGCACATAGCCCTCGGCCAGCAACTGCTCATAGGCGTACATCACGGTATTGCGCGACAACTGCAACTCCGCCGCGAGGTCGCGCGACGGAGGCAGACGGGTCGACGGTGCCAAGCTGCCATCCTGAATCGCGCCGCGTATGCATTCATACAGGCCGCGGTTGAACGGTTTTCCGAGCGCTGCGATACCGGCGGTACCCATGTGCTGCAACAGTAGGTCGGAGCAGATAGACTTCAATTGGCACCATCCGATTAAACCAAGTGGCTCTCGATTGTAGTGCCAAGCAAAGGTGTAATGGCCTCTTACCAGCCATAGCGGCGCTCATCCGACGCGGCTCGATTTCTACCAGACCGATGATGTTGGCCGGATCTCCGGCTCGCGAAAGTGACCATGAAAAATCTCGACTTGAATCAACGCCGCGCACTCGCAACCCCGCGCGGCGTTGGAGTCATGTGTGACTTCTATGCCGCGCGCGCCGAAAATGCAACGCTATGGGACGTCGAGGACCGCGTCTACACCGACTTCGCTGCTGGCATCGCGGTACTAAATACCGGCCACCGCCATCCGCGTGTAACGCAGGCGATCGCCGCCCAGCTCGAGGCATTCACCCATACCTGTTACCAGGTAGTACCCTACGAAATCTACATCTCGCTGGCCGAACGCATCAACGCCGTAGTTCCGATTCACGGCCTCAAGAAGACGGCGTTTTTCTCGACCGGCGCCGAAGCGGTCGAGAACGCGGTCAAGATTGCGCGCGCTTATACCGGAAGACCGGCGGTCATCGCCTTTTCCGGCGCCTTTCACGGCCGCACCATGCTCGGCATGGCACTCACCGGAAAGGTGGTGCCCTACAAGGTCGGCTTCGGCCCCTTCCCGAGCGAGATCCATCACGCTCCCTTCCCTTGTCCTTCGCATGGGGTCAGCAGCGAGGACAGTCTGGCCGCTATCGAGATGCTGTTCAAGGTCGATGTCGATCCGCAGCAGGTGGCGGCCATCATCATTGAGCCGGTGCAGGGGGAAGGCGGCTTTCATGCCGCGCCGCCAGAGTTCATGCAGGCGCTGCGCGCACTGTGCGACCGCCATGGCATCCTGTTGATCGCCGATGAAGTTCAAACCGGTTTTGCCCGCACCGGCAAGTTGTTTGCCATGGAGCACTACGGCGTGCAACCGGACCTGATGACGCTGGCCAAGAGCCTGGCCGGCGGAATGCCGCTGTCGGCCGTGGTCGGCCGCGCCGAAATCATGGACGCGGCGTTGCCTGGCGGGCTCGGCGGCACCTACGGCGGCAACCCGTTGGCGCTGGCCGCGGCGCATGCGGTGCTCGATGTCATCGTCGATGAGCGACTGTGCGAGCGTTCTGCCGAACTCGGTGCGCGCATGCTGGCGTACCTGGAAGAGCAGCGCGCGCACTGCCCCGCGCTGGCCGATGTGCGCGGCCTGGGTTCGATGGTCGCCGCCGAGTTCAACGATCCTCAGAGCGGTCTCCCGAGTGCCGAGGAGGCCAAGGCCGTGCAGCGCCGCGCGCTCGAGCAGGGCCTGATCCTGCTCACCTGCGGCGTGCATGGCAACGCGATTCGCTTCCTGTACCCTCTGACGATTCCCGATGCGCAGTTCGATGCGGCGCTCGCGATTCTCACGCGGGTCCTGAGTGCCTGAGCAGCGTCTAGACGTGGTGCTGTACAGTAATTGCAGCGCGCTTTTTTTGCCAGAACTTGCATGATCCTTGCATAAGTGATCCTTCCGTTCTGTGCGCACCAGCGGACAGGCGGTCTGAATGTCCGGTTTGAGAAATCGAGTCGGCTTACGTTAATCTCACATTGAAGAGGCAATACACCATGTTCATCCGTTCGCTACAAGCCGGCGTCGCCGGCGTCGTGCTGTTGTTTGCATCCCTAGCCGGCGCGCAGTCCGCAGTCGACTGGCCCACTCATGCCGTCAAGATTATCGTTCCCTTTCAGGCTGGTGCGGCAACCGACCTGATCTCGCGTCAGTTCGGCCAAGCGCTGGCAAAGGAATACGGCCAGCCGTTCATCATCGAAAACCGCCCGGGTGCTGCCGCCATGATTGGCAGCGATGCCGCTTCGCGGGCGCCGGGCGATGGCTACACGCTCCTGATGACGGGCCCGGCGTCGATGGTCACGAACCGTTTTCTCTACAAGAAGCTGAGCTACGATCCGGATGCCTTCGAGAAGGTATCGCTGGTCGCCTTTACGCCGAACATCCTGCTGTCGAGTCCGTCGCTGCCGTTCAAGACCTTGGCCGAGATGGTTGAGTATGCCAAGGCCAATCCTGGCAAGCTGACCTACGCCTCGTTCGGTACCGGCACCACCTCGCACCTCGCCGGTGAGATGCTCAAGTTGCTGGCCAAGATCGATATCGTGCACGTGCCCTACAAGGGCGCGAGTGAAGCGATTCCGGCGCTGCTTGGCGGCCAGGTATCGATGTACTTCGACACTATCATGACCGGCCTGCCCTTCGTCAAAAATGGCAAGCTGCGCGCGCTCGGCGTGTCCAATTCAAAGCGCTCCGAAATGGCGCCCGAGATCCCGACCATCGCCGAACAGGGCTACCCCGGATTCGACATCGCGCCGTGGTACGGCATCGTCGCCACCAAGGGCACACCGCCTGAGGTGGTGGTCAAGCTGAACGCCTCGATTGAACGCTTGCTGAAGGACCCGGCATTTCGCGAAAAACTGGTGCACACCGGTGCCGAGGCACTCTTTGCCAACCCGGTCGACTTTGCAGCGATGGTAAAGACGGAAATTCCGCGCACAGAAAAGCTGGTGCAGCAGTCGGGCGTGATCTTGCAATAAGGTTTTTTTCAACACTCACCCGGACCCACCATGTTGCCTTTCGACTGGACCTTCCCCTATCCCGCGCAAAAAATGCCGCTGCTTGCAGCTAACGCGGTCAGCGCCAGCCAGCCGCTGGCCGCGCAGGCCGGACTGCGCATGCTTTACGAAGGCGGCAACGCCATTGACAGCGCGATCGCCACCGCAATTGCCCTGACCGTGGTCGAGCCGGTGATGAACGGCATCGGCGGCGACATGTTCGCACTGGTCTGGCATGCAGGGCAGTTGCATGGCTTGAACTCGAGTGGCCGTTCGCCGGCGGCATGGACACCCGAGTATTTCAAGGGTCGCGACAAAATGCCGTCGACCGGGTGGGACACAGTTACCGTTCCCGGCCAGGTCGCCGGCTGGAAGGCACTGTCGAAGCGCTTTGGCAAACTTCCGTTCGCACGGCTGTTCGCCCCCGCGATTGGCTATGCGGAAAGCGGTTTCATGGTCTCTCCACAAATCGCCCGCCAGTGGGCCGCGCAAGTCCCTGTTCTGATCGACCAGCCGGGCTTTCGAGAAGCCTTCACGCGCGACGGCCGTGCGCCGCAGGCCGGCGAGCGCTGGTGTTTCCCGGAGCAGGCGGCAACCCTGCGCGCGATCGCCGAAAGCGATGGTGAAAGCTTTTACCGCGGCGCGCTGGCCGAGCGCATCGCGTATTTCGCCAGCCAGACCGGCGGCGCGTTGCGCGCTGCGGATCTGGCTGCGCACGAGGCGGAATGGGTGACGCCGATCCAACAAAGTTTTCGCGGCTACACGCTGCATGAAATTCCGCCGAGTGGGCAGGGACTGGCAGCGCTCATCGGCCTGGGCATCCTCGATCGCTTCGACCTCGAAGCGATGGGCCGTGACAGCGCCGCCTTCTATCACGTCAGCGTCGAAGCCATGAAGCTGGCGTTCGCCGATTTGCATCGTCACGTCGCCGACCCGGCCAGCATGCAGCTGTCTCCGGCGGTCCTGCTCGACCCCGCCTACCTCGCCGAGCGAGCCGCGCTGATCGACATGGACTGCGCCGCGGCGCCGAGCGCCGGCATGCCCAAGACCGGCGGTACCGTCTACCTCGCGAGCGCCGACGCCGCCGGCACGATGGTGTCCTTCATTCAGTCGAACTACCGCGGCTTCGGCTCCGGCCTAGTGGTGCCGGGCACCGGCATCAGCCTGCATAACCGCGGCGAGGGCTTCAACCTGAAGCCGGGTCACGCCAATTGCGTGGCGCCGAACAAAAAGCCGATGCACACCATCATTCCCGGCTTCATCACCCGCGGCGGCGCGCCGGTGATGGCGATGGGCGTGATGGGCGGCTCGATGCAGGCGCAGGGGCATGTGCAGATGATGGCGCGCCTCGCGGTCTTCGGCCAAAACCCGCAGGCGATGAGCGATGCGCCGCGCTTTCGGGTCGAGCCCGGACCGCTGCTCAACGTCGAAGCGCATTTGCCGGTCGACGTGGTGGATGCACTTCGCGCGCGCGGCCATCGGGTCGAGGTTGCGCCGCGCGACAGCCTGGAATTCGGCTCAGCGCAATTGATTTACAAGGCCGCAGACGGCTACATCGCCGCCTCCGATTCGCGTCGCGATGGGCAGGCCGTGGGCTTCTGAAGCAAAAGATCGGCGCTGCAACCATGCGCTGAACTTAAAACAACGGCGCTATTACCAGCGACCTACTGGATTATTTCTATCGGACTGAAGGCCCATGGGCCGGCCGTCCAGATCCCAATATCACCAGACAGCACCGCCACAACGATGACTTAGCGAGCATGGGCTCAGTAATTATTAGGGTTTTCCCTGTTTGCATACGTATGCAATCCCTCAAGAATTCATATGTATGCAAACCCCAATATTCAGGAAATCACCATGATCAGATATCTCAAACATGGCAAGGACGTGCAGATCCGGTCCGAAGACGACGTCAAGGTTCGCTCCACTGTCGAAGGCATCATCAAGGACATTGAGGCACGTGGCGATGTTGCCGTGCGCGACTACAGCCGCAAGTTCGACAACTGGGACCCGTCCGACTTCCGCCTGTCACAGGGCGAAATCGAAGCGGCCATGAAAAGCCTGTCGGCGCGCGAAATCGAGGACATCACCTTCGCGCAAAAGCAGGTGCGCAACTTCGCGCAGATCCAGCG
>DFWY01000030.1 GCA_002381615.1 Polaromonas sp. UBA4122
GCAGGCTCGGGAATGGTTTTGGTACCCCCAATTTTTCGATCGAAGTGTTTCTTTTCACGTTGTGACACAGCCTTGGGGATTTGATGTCGTTTTAAATTTCTTAATGTGAAATCAATATGCACAATTTGAAATTTAGGAAATAATATGAGAAACTAGAAACTTCAATCTAATTTGCGTTAAAAACACGCCTTGGACACAAGTGTGTACGCAGCCCCCCCGCGAGGCTGTGTTGCAGGTTAACAAGCTCACAAGCATTAGTAATTCAGGAGACAAAAATGGCTGCCAACCCAATCGAAGCAAACCAAGCAAACCAAGCAGGTGCAGACAACTTACGCGCTGCTGCCAACGATGCGCTGGACAAAGACACGCAGGAAACCCGGGAGTGGATGGATGCACTGTCGGCGGTGATTGAAAGTGAGGGCCCTGAGCGCGCCCACTTTCTGCTGGAGCAACTGCTTGAGCATGCGCGCCAGAGCAGCATTGACATGCCGTTTTCGGCCAATACGGGCTATGTGAACACGATCGAGGTTGATCAGGAAGAGCGCTGCCCCGGCAATATCGAAATGGAGGAACGCTTGCGTGCCTACATGCGCTGGAATGCGATGGCCATGGTGGTCAAAGCCAATCGCCATCACCCGGTGGACGGTGGCGATCTGGGCGGGCACATTGGCTCGTTCGCGTCGCTTGCGCACATGTTTGGCGCGGGGTTCAACCATTTCTGGCATGCCGAGAGCGAAAACCATGGCGGCGACTGCCTGTTCATTCAGGGCCACTCGTCGCCGGGCATTTATGCCCGCGCCTACCTCGAAGGCCGCTTGTCGGAAGAGCAGTTGCTCAACTTCCGCCAGGAAGTGGACGGCGAAGGCCTGTCAAGTTATCCGCACCCGAAGCTGATGCCCGAGTTCTGGCAATTCCCCACCGTTTCCATGGGCTTGGGACCGCTGATGGGGATTTATCAGGCGCGCTTTTTGAAGTACCTGCATGCCCGTGGCATCGCCGATACCGCGAACCGCAAAGTCTGGGTGTTTTGTGGTGACGGGGAGATGGACGAAGTGGAAAGCCGGGGTGCCATCGGCCTGGCGGCGCGCGAGAAGCTGGACAACCTGATTTTTGTGATCAACTGCAACCTGCAGCGCCTTGATGGTCCGGTGCGCGGCAATGGCAAGATCGTGCAAGAGCTGGAAGCCGAGTTTCGTGGCGCGGGATGGAACGTTATCAAGCTGCTGTGGGGTAATAATTGGGACCCGCTACTGGCGCGCGACAAAGAGGGCGCTTTGCGGCGCCTGATGATGGACACGCTGGACGGCGACTACCAGTCCTTCAAAGCCAACGACGGCGCCTACGTGCGCAAGCACTTCTTCGGCCGTGACCCGCGTACGCTGGAAATGGTGGCCAAGATGAGCGACGACGATATCTGGCAATTGCGACGGGGTGGGCACGACCCGCAAAAGGTGTACGCCGCCTACCATGCTGCCGTCAAGCACGAAGGTCAGCCGACTGTGCTGCTGATCAAGACCGTCAAGGGTTTTGGCATGGGCAAGATTGGTGAGGGCAAAAACACCGTGCACCAGACCAAGAAGTTAACCGACGAAGTCATCAAGACCTTCCGCGACCGCTTTAATATTCCGATACCGGACAGCCAGCTGGCCGATATTCCGTTCTACAAGCCGGCCGACGACATGCCCGAGATGCGCTATCTGCATGAGCGCCGCAAGGCTCTCGGCGGCTACCTGCCGCACCGCCGCACAAAGTCCGACGAACAGTTCACCGTGCCGTCGCTTGAAACCTTCAAATCGGTGATGGATCCCACGGCCGAAGGCCGCGAAATCTCGACCACGCAAGCGTATGTGCGCTTTCTCACGCAGCTGCTGCGCGATCAGGCGCTGGGTCCGCGCGTGGTGCCCATTCTGGTGGACGAGGCACGCACTTTTGGCATGGAAGGCCTGTTCCGGCAGATCGGCATTTACAACCCTGAGGGCCAGAAATACACCCCGGTCGATAAAGACCAGGTGATGTACTACAGGGAAGACACGAAGGGCCAGATCCTGCAGGAAGGCATCAACGAGGCCGGCGGCATGAGCAGCTGGATCGCAGCAGCCACCTCGTACAGCACCAACAACCGGATCATGATCCCGTTCTATGTGTACTACTCGATGTTCGGTTTTCAGCGCGTGGGCGACTTGGCCTGGGCGGCCGGCGACATGCAGGCCCGCGGCTTCCTGCTGGGCGGCACCTCGGGCCGCACCACGCTGAACGGCGAAGGCCTGCAGCACGAAGACGGCCACAGCCAAATCCTGGCGGGCACCATTCCGAACTGCATCAGCTACGACCCGACCTTCGCGCATGAGGTGGGCGTGATCCTGCACCACGGCCTGAAGCGCATGGTTGAAAAGCAGGACAACGTGTTTTATTACCTCACGCTGCTCAATGAAAACTACCCCATGCCGGGCCTTGCTGCGGGCACTGAGGAGCAGATCATCAAAGGCATGTACCTCTGCAAGGAAGGCGTGAAGCTCACGCCGCGCGTGCAGTTGCTGGGCTCGGGAAGCATCCTGCGCGAATCGATTGCCGCGCAGGAGTTGCTGGAGAAGGAGTGGGGCGTTGCCGCCAACGTGTGGAGTTGCCCGAGTTTCAATGAGCTGGCCCGCGATGGCCAGAATACCGAGCGCTGGAATCTTCTGCACCCATTGGAGACGCCGCGCGTGTCTTTCGTAGGCGAGCAGCTTGAAAAGCACACCGGCCCCGTGGTGGCGTCAACGGATTACCTGAAGGCCTATGCCGAACAGATTCGTTCCTTTATTCCCAAGGGGCGAACCTACAAAGTGCTGGGTACGGACGGCTTTGGCCGAAGCGACTTCCGCAGCAAACTGCGCGAGCACTTTGAAATCGACCGTCACTACATTGTGGTTGCGGCCCTGAAAGCACTCAGTGAAGAAGGCACGGTGCCAAGCGCCAAAGTGGCCGAAGCCATCAAGAAATACGGCATCAATGCCGACAAGATCAATCCTCTTTACGCTTGATGTGAAACTTTGACGTAGAAGCCTGAAGCAATTGGAGACAAAAACATGGCATTGGTAGACATTCAAGTTCCTGACATCGGGGATTTCGACGAAGTGACGGTCATTGAACTGCTGGTCAAGCCAGGCGATACCGTCAAGGCCGAACAATCGCTGATCACCGTAGAGTCCGACAAGGCCTCCATGGAAATTCCGTCCAGCCACGCCGGCGTTGTCAAGGAACTCAAAGTCAAGCTCGACGACAAGGTCAAGCGAGGCTCGCTCGTGCTGACACTGGAAGTGGCAGGCGCCGAAGCCATTCCCGTACCCGCCCCGGCTCCTGCCGCTGCGGCCCAGCAAGCGCCTGCTGCTGCAGCACAAGCGCTGCCAGCCAGTCAATCAACCCCGGCTTCTGCAGCGACCGCTCCGGCTGCCGCGGCCAGTGGCCCCATCGAAGTGCGCGTGCCCAATATTGGCGACTTCAAGGATGTTGCTGTAATCGAGGTGCTGGTCAAGGTCGGCGATAGCATCAAGGCCGAGCAGTCGCTCGTCACGGTGGAATCCGACAAAGCCTCCATGGAGATACCGTCATCCGCCGCGGGTGTACTCAAGGAACTCAAGGTCAAGCTGGGCGATATCGTCAATATAGGGGACTTGCTGGCCATACTGGAGGGTTCGGCTGCACCCGTTGCCGCTACCGCTGCCGCGCCGGCCGCCTCCGCACCCGCCGTGGCGACTGCCGCCATGCCCGCTCATGAGTCCACGGCACTACCGCAAACTGCTTTGCCGCATGCCTCTCCCTCCGTGCGCAAGTTTGCCCGCGAACTGGGCGTACCACTGGCTGAGGTCAAGGGCAGGGGCCCCAAAGGCCGCATCACGCTGGATGATATTCAGGCCTTCACCCAAGCTGTGATGACCGGTAGCACCCGCACCCAGGCGCAGGCGGCCAAAGCGCCCGCGCCTTCCGTGGGTGGTGGCGGTGCCGGGCTCGACCTGCTGCCGTGGCCCAAGGTGGACTTCACCAGGTTTGGCCCGGTCGAGCGCCAGGATCTGCCACGCATCAAGAAGATCAGCGCCGCCAATCTGCACCGAAACTGGGTGATGATTCCGCACGTCTGCAACCACGATGATGCCGATATCACCGACCTGGAAGCCTTCCGTGTCCAGATGAACAAGGAAAACGAAAAGGCGGCCATCAAGATCACCATGCTGGCGTTCCTGATCAAGGCCTCGGTGGCTGCGCTCAAGAAGTTTCCCCAGTTCAACGCGTCCCTCGACGGCGACCAGTTGGTGCTCAAGCAGTACTACCACGTCGCGTTTGCTGCCGACACGCCCAATGGCTTGGTAGTGCCCGTCATCAAGGATGCCGACAAAAAAGGCATTGTGCAAATTTCGCAGGAGATGGGCGAACTCGCCAAGAAAGCGCGTGATGGCAAGCTCAGCCCGGCAGACATGTCGGGCGCATGCTTCACCATTTCGTCGCTAGGTGGCATTGGCGGGCGTTACTTCACACCCATCATCAATGCCCCCGAGGTCGCCATACTGGGCGTCTGCAAGAGTCAGATGGAACCGGTTTGGGATGGCAAGACCTTCCAGCCGCGCCTGATGCTGCCGCTCAGCCTGAGCTGGGACCACCGCGTGATTGACGGCGCCGCCGCTGCGCGTTTCAACGCCTACCTGGGCCAGATACTGGCGGATTTCCGCCGCGTTCTCCTATGACAACTTTGGTGGTGGTGAAAAAGGCGGGGCAGGTGGCCATTGCCGCTGATACCCGGGTCACTTTTGGCGATACCAGCCTGAGCCACCGGTTTGAGGCCAACAGCAAGATATTCAAGGTCGAAACGCCTGCGGGGTTGAGCTATGTTGGCATGGCCGGTACGGTGGCGCACTTTCCCGCGCTGCGCAAGGTCATGGCGGCGCTGCCCAAAGAGCAGCTCAAGCTGGGCAGCAGCGACGAGGTGTTTGACACCTTCGTCAAGCTGCACCCCTTGCTGAAAGAAACGTTTTTCCTGCAGACCAAGGAAGACGACAACGACCCCTATGAGTCCAGCCAGTTCACCGTGGTGATCGCCAATGCGAGCGGGATCTATGGCCTGTATAGCTATCGTGAAGTTTTTGAGTTCAAGGAATTCTGGGGTATCGGTTCGGGCCGCAGTTTTGCGCTGGGTGCCATGCACGCCTGCTGGGACAAGGCCAAAACCGCACGCGAAGTGGCGCTGGCGGGCCTGAATGCCGGCTGCGAGTTCGACAAAAATTCTGGCGGACCGGTTGAAGTATTTACCCTCAAATTGAAAGCCTCCAAATGAGCGCATCCACAAGTCTGATCGATATCAAGGTACCGGACATCGGTGACTTTGACGAAGTGTCCGTGATTGAAGTGTTGGTCAAGGCCGGCGACACCATCAAGGCCGAACAAAGCCTGATCACGGTGGAAAGCGACAAGGCGTCGATGGAAATCCCCTCGTCGCAAAGTGGCGTGGTCAAAGAGCTCAAGGTCAAGCTGGGCGACAAGGTCAAGCAGGGATCCGTGGTTCTGACGCTGGAGGTTGCAGGCGCTGCAGCCTCAACCCCGGAATCGGAGCAAAAACAAGCAGTAGCCCAAGCAGAACGGGCGCAACCAGCTATTAAAAGTGTAGCAACTTCTCCTGCTGTGCCAGCGCCTGCCGCGGCCAGTTTCAGCGGCTCGGCCGATCTTGACTGCGATCTGCTGGTGCTGGGTGCAGGCCCGGGCGGTTACTCAGCCGCCTTCCGTGCGGCCGACCTCGGTTTGAAAGTCGTGCTGGTCGAGCGCTACGCAACGCTGGGCGGTGTCTGCCTGAACGTCGGTTGCATTCCGTCCAAGGCGCTGCTGCATGTGGCAGCGGTAATGGACGAGGTCAAGCACTTTGACAGCTTGGGCGTGAGCTTTGGTGAACCCACGCTGGACATCAACAAGCTGCGCACGCATAAGGAAAAAGTCGTCGGCAAGCTGACGGGCGGGCTGGCCGCCATGGCCAAGATGCGCAAGGTCACCATCGTGCGCGGCTATGGTGCCTTCGTTGGCACCCACCATGTGGAGGTGGAGGAGACCATCGGCACCTCGCAGGAAAAGACTGGCAAGAAGCAGACCATTGCATTCAAGCACTGCATCATCGCGGCAGGCTCGCAGGCAGTGCGCCTGCCCTTCATGCCCGAAGATCCGCGCGTGGTGGATTCGACCGGCGCCCTGAACCTGAAAAAAGTGCCCAAGCGCATGCTGATTTTGGGCGGCGGCATCATCGGTCTGGAAATGGGTACGGTGTATTCCACCCTGGGGGCACGTCTGGACGTGGTTGAAATGATGGACGGCCTGATGCAGGGTGCTGACCGTGACCTCGTGAAGGTCTGGCAGAAGTTGAACGCGCCGCGTTTTGACAACCTCATGCT
>DFWY01000002.1:0-16054 GCA_002381615.1 Polaromonas sp. UBA4122
CCCTACTCCTTGCGCTAGACCCGCCGCTGCCATAGCGAACAGCACCGCAGCCACCTCGCCCAGCGCAGGCCGCGACAAATTTCTGTACCTCTCTTATCACATGATTACATTACATTCCTTTACTAAGTAGATACAAATATAAGTACATAAATATATGTTGATCTGTATCAGGGAAAGTTGGCTCGATACGCAATAGGATGAAAACCGTAGCGCCGCCAGTTCGCCACCGCAACTGGGCATTACCGTTTGCATAGCAAGGAGTTCGTGATGCGTATTCGAGATCTGATGGTTGCAGCCGTGGCGGCCATTTTTTTTGTCGCGGCGGTTCCGGCGGCCACTGACCCGGCTCCGGTGAAGGTGCTGAAATCCAATGCCGATCACAGCAAGTTCAAAGTCCTTGATCAAGACTTTGCCTCCGGCCCGGAGGTTACCAAGGCTTGCCTGAGTTGCCATACCGAGGCCGCCAAGGAGATACAGAAGACGCTGCACTGGAAGTGGGACTACATCAATCCCGACACCAAGCAGCACTTGGGCAAGAGGAACATCATCAACAATTTCTGCACCTCGGTGAAGTCGAACTACGCCGCTTGCGCCAGTTGCCACATCGGCTACGGCATGCGCGACGACAAGTACGACTTCAGCGTCCAGGAGAACGTTGACTGCCTGGTCTGCCATGACCAAACCGGCAAGTACAAGAAACCCTCCGGCTTCGCCGGTCTCCCGGTCACCAAGGATACCGAGTTTCCCCCCGGCTCCGGCAAGATCATCAAGGGCATCAACCTCTCGGAAATCGCCAAAAAGATCGGCCCGACCCAGCGCACCACATGCGGCGGTTGCCACTTTAATGGCGGTGGTGGCGACGGTGTCAAGCACGGCGATCTCGACAGCTCGCTCGAAGCACCGAACAAGGAACTCGACGTGCACATGGACGTCAAGGGCAACAACTTCACTTGTGCCACCTGCCACAAGACCGAGGGTCACCAGGTGCCCGGCAGCCGCTACGCTCCCACCGCGATGGACAAGAATCCAGCGCACATGCGCGGCGAGGCAGATAAGACCAACCCCACCACCTGCCAAGCCTGCCACGGCCAGAGGCCGCACAAGGTCGCGAAGCTGAACGAGCACACCGCCAAGATCGCCTGCCAGACCTGCCACATTCCGGCCTTCGCGCGCGGGGGACAACCGACCAAGATGTCCTGGGACTGGTCCACTGCCGGCAAGATGGGACCCGACGGCAAACCCATGACCCTTAAGAACGAAGATGGCTACGACACCTATATGACCATCAAGGGCAATTTCGTCTGGAAAGAAAATGTCATACCTGAATACATCTGGTTTAACGGCAAGGTCAAGTACACCCTGATGGGTGACAAGATCGAGAAGGGCGACAAGCCGACGCAGATCAACCATTTCGAAGGCAGCGCCACTGACGGCAAGTCGATGATCTGGCCGATCAAGCTGTTCCGTGGCAAACAGGTTTATGACCCGGTCAACAAGTCGCTGGTTATCACCCACCTGGCAGGCAATGACGATACCGCCTTCTGGACAAACTTCAACTGGGACAAAGCCGTGGCTGCGGGCATGACAACAGCCAATGCCAAGTTCTCCGGCAAGTTGGATTTCATCGAGACCGAGAGCATGTGGCCGATCACCCACATGGTGGCACCGAAGGAAAAAGCCGTTGCCTGCGCCGAATGCCACACCAGCGGCGGTCGCCTGGAAAAGATCGACGGCGTCTACATGCCAGGTCGCGGTCGCGATCACACAAATTGGCTCGATATGGGCGGGTGGGCTATTGCCGCACTGACCCTGCTCTTCGTCCTCGGCCATGGAGTCGGCCGATCCATCGCCCACAAGCGCAACAGTTAATCGGGAGAACCAATCATGACACGCATCTACCTCTTCAAGCGCTTTGAGCGGTTCTGGCACTGGTCCCAGGCAGCACTGATCATTTTCATGCTGCTCAGCGGTTTCGAAGTGCATGGCACCTACAAGGTCTTCGGCTGGCAGCAGGCCGGCAACCTGCACACCACGGCGGCCTGGGCGCTGATCGTGCTGTGGGCCTTCGCCATCTTCTGGCACCTCACCACGGGTGAGTGGAAGCAATATATCCCCACCACCGAGAAGATGGTGGCGGTGATGCGCTACTACGCCTTCGGCATCTTCGACCCCACCTCAGCCCATCCGTTCCGCACCACGCAGCTTGCCAAGCACAACCCGCTGCAGCGGATGGCCTATCTCGGTGTCAAGTTGTTCATCAACCCCCTGATCTGGGTCAGTGGCTTGGTCTACCTCTACTACTACGAACTTGGCAGGGCGGGCGCGTTGGCCGGCGTGCAACTCGGGACCGTCGCCTTCCTGCATACGCTGGCGGCCTTCCTGATGCTGATTTTTCTCATCGTCCACGTCTATTTCGCCACCACCGGCCACACGCCGCTGGCCCATATCAAGGCCATGATCACCGGCTGGGAAGAGCTGGAAGACGAAGACTTGCCGGGCAAGCACAGCTAACGCCAGCAATCGAGTTTGAAATGTCGTTATTTATCCAGGAGAAGTTCATGAACAAGACGTTTAAGAAGAAGAAATTGCTCGTCGCCCTGATAGCGAGCATGTCGATGCCACTGGTGGCCAGCGCTGCGGATGCCGACTTGATGAACAAAATCGAGTCGATGTCGCGCGAACTTGAGGCATTGAAGGCCCAGGTCAAGGCCAACGAGGAAAAGTCTGCCCAGACTGCGGAGCAGGTCAAGGCCGTGGCCGCCAAGTCCGACACTGGCGCGCTCAACGATTTGAAGAGCCAGGTCACGAAACTTGAAGGCAAGTCACTCAGCAAGTGGTTGACAGTGGGTGGCGATTACCGCTTCCGCTACGATTACCTGGCGGGAGAGAGTCAGACCTTCACCGACGTCAACGCCACCTTCGCCAACGCGCAGAACGCGCTGCAGGCCGATTTCTTTAAAAATCCCTCTACCGTGGCTGGCTCGTCGACCTACTTCGGCGCGCCCCAGGCCGGGGGTATGTCAACGGCCGGTGCGCTGAGCGGGCTGATGGGCTTCGCCCAAGGCATGAACGGCGTCGCCACCTATGACCAGGCGAACGCCTTCCTCGCCAATCCGAACAACGCAGGCATGATCCAGGGCCTCGGTACCTTCGCCGCGACGGTGCCGGCCTACAAGCCGAAGAACAACAGCCTCCTCACCAACCGCTTCGGCCTGGACATCGGCGCCAAGGCTACCCAGGACGTCAGCGTCAATGCTCACCTGATGATGTACAAGGGGTTCGGCGCCCAGGACGATGCGGCGACCACCAACGGCGGCAGCGCGCCCTTCTTCGCCGACCGCGTCGGCGTCTTCGATGGCACGCTCGGCCACGTGCCATCCGGCAGCCTTCTAAACGTCGACCGCGTCTATGCCACCTGGGGCAACATCGCCGACAGGGATATCTGGCTCTCGGTCGGACGCCGCCCGGCCACCAACGGCGCTCCGAGCAATCTGCGCCTCAACACTGGGCCTGTCGGCAAAGGCGGCGTCCCCGCGCTGCTGGTTGATTACGCCTTCGACGGCATGACGCTCGGCTATGCCCCGGACATCGACGCCTTGCCCGGCGCATACGCCAAAATTTGCTACGGCCGCGGCTTCGAGAGCGGCTTCAGCAAGTGGTCTGGCAACTCGCTCTCCGATACCAACATGCTCGGCGTTGCCGTGGTTCCCATCGACACCGATCCGTTGCGCGTCTGGCTGCAGTGGAACCGCGGCATGAACATCTTCGATGCGCCGACGATGAGCAACACCTACTTCGGCAACACCACGGCCAAGACCAACCTCGGTGACATCGACTGGTTTGGCGCCGGATTCGCGAGCACCTTCAAGAAGGTTGGCCCCGGCGACCTCACCGTCTTCGGCGACGCGGGCCTGAGCATCACCCATCCGAACAACAACGTCTCGGCGCAGTTCGGCTTCCAGGGTCTGATGACCGGCGGCTTCTTCCAGCCCGAAGCTCCGACGAGCAAGAACGGCACGGCTATCGCCATGGGCGTGCGCTACGACCTGCCGTCGAAAACCAAGCTAGGCTTAGAGTACAACCATGGCTCCAAGAACTGGATCACCTTCGCACCTGCTGCCGACGACATGTGGACGGCGAAAGTCGGCGCGCGCGGCGATGTCTACGAGGCCTACGTCATCCAGGAGCTGAATCTCCAACCGATCTCCTCCTTCTCCAGCAAGGCCTTCTTCCGCCTCGGTGCTCAGTATTACAACTTCAAGTACACCGGCAGCAACAATTGGGTGGGCGCGCCGGTGGCCATTGGCGATGTTAATGGCCAGTTGATGACGACGACGCCACTGAAGAACGCCACCAACATTTATGCCACCTTCGAGGTGAAGTTCTAACGCAACCAACGCGCCAGCGGCGTACGCGCCGCTGGCCAAACATTTATATTCCAAAGGAGCTCAAAATGAAAGCGAAACTCTCCACTCTTGTCCTGACAGCCGCGCTTGCCGTGTTGACCGCGACCTACGCAGGCAACGCCGCCGCCGACGAAGGCAAGATGCTCGGCCCGGTCAGCAAGATCACGCTGGCTGCCGACGGCAAGTCGGCCACCGCCGTTCTCAAGGATGCCAAGACCGGCCAGGCGGTCACCCTGACCATCACCGACGACCTGACGCTGGACAAGTTCAAAGACAAGCGCATCGTCGAAGGCGACGAGATCCGCGCCCGCTACGAGAAGGACGGCAAGAACACCAGTAAGTCCTTCAAGAAGGCGGCCGGCTGCTAAGCTGAGCAAGCAAGAGCCGCGGCGGTAGTACAGCCGTTGCGGCTTGATTGCCGCGGGCAGACGACATGTCTGACCTGCGATCCTGGTGCACGGGCTTGTGCGAAGACGGGCGGCGGGTTCTGCCGCACCCTGGGAAGCGCATATCGGCACCATCCTGCTGGTGCCGCTCATCCTGTGGCAGCGATGATTGCTCGCGGCACACAACAACTTCGTCGCCACGGGCTTTGTCAGGCAGCGTTCGTGCCTGTGCTTTTGCCCTGAGCCCTTCATGATGGGCGAGGGCAGCCTGACCTGGGTCGGCACAAGCTTGGCACAGATGGCGCCCAAGGAGTTGCCCAATTACAGTCTTTATGCATAAAGACTGATAGCCGTCATTGAGGGCGACTCGGTGACCGGCAGTACCCATTGCGTTTCGGTCATCACTTCGTGGAAAACCCGCAACAGGTTCAGATCAAGAGTCTGGAAACTGGCTAGGTTCACGGCAGTAGTTAATCACTAATGTGAATACATAACATCACACTTATAAACTTGAAATATAGCAGGGTAAACCCCATTATTTAAATAGGTCCTCGCTATTCCGGTGGGGCATTGAAGGAAGGAGCGGAATGTATTCCGCTCACCAAGCACTCACTTATTAGAGGATTCCAAAATGAAGATCAAACTTTCCACAATCATCGTCTCTGCAACGCTTGCCATGTCCAGTCTGGCCTATGTCGGCAACGCCGTCGCCGACGAAGGCAAGATGCTCGCGCCGGTCACCAAGATCACGCTGGCTGCCGACGGCAAGTCGGCCACCGCCGTTCTCAAGGATACCAAGGCCGGCGAACCGGTCACCCTGACCATCACCGACGACCTGACGCTGGACAAGTTCAAGGACAAGCGCATCGTCGAAGGCGACGAGATCCGCGCTCGTTACGAGAAGGACGGCAAGAACACCAGCAAGTCCTTCAAGAAGGCGGCCGGCTGCTAGTTCGGCCAACTGATGGCCGGCGGCGATAGGGAATCGCCGCCGGGTCTGGGTGGTGGTGGTCGACACAGGCATTGGTCACTGTTTATCAACGCCAAGCACGATTTCAAAAGGCTTTGCATAATGGGTCTGCCGCTTCCTTCATCAATCCCCTGATCAGCTTTCTGACCAGTTTCCTGGAGAATCTCATGGCCCAATACAACATCGCCGTCATCGTCGGCAGTCTTCGCAAGGATTCCTTCAACAAGAAGCTCGCCAGGGCGCTTGAAAAGCTCTTTCCAGCTGATTTCAGCTTTACCTCTGTGCGAATTGACGACTTGCCGCTGTACAACCAGGACGATGACGGCAACCCGTCTGCGCAGGTGACGCGCCTCAAAGGCGAGATCACGGCGGCGCAGGGACTGCTGTTTGTCACTCCTGAATACAACCGCTCCATTCCCGGCGTTCTGAAGAATGCGATTGACCACGCTTCGCGCCCCTATGGCCAGAACGCGTGGGATGGCAAGCCTGCCGGTGTGATGGGTGCATCCGTCGGCCCGATTGGCACGGCAATGGCGCAGCAGCACCTGCGCAACATCCTGGCCTACCTGAACGTGCCCACCCTGGGGCAACCCGAAGCTTTCATCCACAACAAGGACGGACTGTACGACGAGGCCGGCAATATTGGCGCGGCCAGCCTGAAGTTTTTGCAGGGCTGGGTCGACCAGTACGTGGCCTGGGTTAAAAAGCACTCCTGAAGCGCCGTCATTTAAGCAAAGCTTCAGAGCCTAAAAAAACCCGCTTTTGCGGGTTTTTTTGCGGGTACAGGGTGTTCAAAGCCTGCGGTTCGCTCGCTCAGGCTGCCAGGGCCGCTTGAGCCTGGTTGGCGGCGGTTTGTGTTTGGGCCGTGATGTCAACCTGAGCAGCTGTCAGGGCTGCCACTTTGGCCGCTTCGCCCATGGCCAGGCCTTCAGCGCGCACAAAGCGCACGTCGGTCACGCCGAAGAAACCGAAAACTGTTTTCAGGTAGCTTTCCTGGTGCTCCATGGCATTGCCGGCGTCGCTGGTGGAGTACACACCGCCACGCGCAGAAGCAATGATCACAGTCTTGCCGCCGGCCAGGCCCACAGGGCCTTTGTCAGTGTAGGTGAAGGTGCGGCCTACCTGGGCAATGCGGTCAATCCAGGCCTTAAGCTGGGTGGGAACGGCGAAGTTGTAAAGCGGAGCGCCAACCACGACCACGTCGGCCGCCAGGAACTGCGAAACCAGGGCTTCAGAGTGGGCGTTTTCGCGCTTTTGCGCGTCGCTTAGGTCTGCGGAACCAGCGGGCAAACGGAAGCCCAGGGGCTCTGCTGACAGGTGGCTGGGGGTGTCCACAGCCAGGTCCAGGTAGCTGACTTCGGTGGCAGGGTGGCTGGCGCGCCATGAGGCCACGATTTGGGCCGTGAGCTGGCGGGAAACTGAATTGCCGCCAAGAATACTGGAGTCGATGTGAAGAAGCTTGCTCATGATGATGTCCTTGAATGAATGAATGAATCGGGTGGCTTGGTTGTGTTTGGCTTGAATCGCAGCCATGGGATAGATTGTGCCGATGAGTCGATTACTTGATAAGCTAGCAAAATCGCGATAGATTGTTCTATGGGCAGGACAATAAAAGGACGTTAATGCAAGACCTGAACGACATGCTGTACTTTGCCGAGGTGGTGGAGCGGGGCGGTTTTGCCGCTGCCGGACGCTCGCTCGGCCTGCCCAAATCACGTCTGTCGCGCCGCGTGGCCGAGCTGGAAGCGCGGCTGGGGGTGCGGCTGCTGCAACGCACCACGCGCAAGCTCTCGCTGACCGAGGTGGGCGAGATCTACCTGCGCCACTGCAGCGCCATGCGTGACGAGGCTCTGGCCGCCGCAGAGGCGGTGGCGCAGATGCAGGTGGAGCCGCGCGGCACGCTACGCATCACCTGCCCCGTGACGCTGGCGCAAAGCACGCTTGGTTACCTGGTTCCCCGTTTCATGGCGCTGTACTCGCAGGTGAAGGTCGACATGCGGGCCACTAACCGGGTGGTGGACTTGGTGGAGGAGGGCATCGACATCGCGCTGCGAGTGCGGCCCACACTGGACGAAAGCGGCAGCCTAGTGGTCAAGCAATTGGGTGCCACTTCAGGCCACCTGCTGGCCAGTCCTGAGCAACTGCGCCGACAAGGCATTCCAACGCAGCCTGAGGACATGACCCGGCTGGACACGGTGGCCATGTCCTCGACCGACGGGCGAAGCGCTTGGGTGTTGGTAGGACCCGAGGGACAGGAGTATTTGTTTCAGCATCAGCCGCGCTATGTGGCCGACGACCTGCAGACGCTCAAGCTGGCGGTGCTAGCGGGCACGGGGATCAGTTTACTGCCAGACATCGTCAGCAAGGCCGAGCTGCAGGCGCAACTGCTGGTTCCGGTATTACCCGGCTGGGCGCCCCCGCCTAGCATGGTGCATGCAGTTTTTCCCTCGCGCCGCGGTCAGGTGCCGGCCGTGCGTAGCTTTCTGGATTTCATGGGCAGCCACATGCAGGGAGAGCAACTGGTAGAAAACAAATCCTGACGGCTCCAAAGCAATTTTTGTGTGCCAAATAGGGTTGTAGCGCAATAAGGACGGGCGTAACCAGCTATATAAAGCATAGCGTTTTAGAAATCTGACTTCACATGAATCCCGCGATAACCCAAGGCCACGGGTCAGTCCTTGCGGGCGATTCGCTTTTTATATTCGATTATCGAGATAAATTAAGAGCGATATATTCTTTTAAGCTTTGTTGGCGGCTGTGCAAATGCGTGGAAATTTGGCTTTCAGAGCGTGGGTTTGCCATCTCTTTGATTTTCCCGGAAGGGATTTGGTTTTGCGGGACGTGATCGGATACAGAGTGACAAAATGGAAGGCCAGTGATTGCCTCAATGAGGGATCCGGCCTGAAATGACTCGTATCAGGCGGGCCTGTGCCATCTACGACCGCTTTGCAGCGTTATGCAGTCATAGAGTGAGCGCACGTGATCGACCCGTTCCGGCCAAGACCGGACGGCGGAGGTGCAAACACAAACGGGCAGTCGCGTTGCCGGGCTGTGGCGCCGCCATCGTCTTAGCGGTCCGTCGCCGAGATCATGCCAGGTGTTTCACTTGAGACGGCCAATGAATTTTTCTATGTACGAAACCGCACAGACGCCGGCTTGACGGGGCGCCATAGTGACCGTCTTGTTACTTGGCTATCTTGGGTGCCAGTACGGGTACGGTGAGGATTTGCAGCCCGCCACAACTTTCTACAGGAGCTATCAATGAAGGCACTATTGAGAAACGCATTGGCGGTGGCCGCGGTGGCTATCGCCACACAAGCGGCCGCACAGGTCACCTTTTACGAAAATGACGGCTTTAATGGCCGGTCTTTCACCACGGGGAGACAGATTGGCGACCTCACGCGCTATGGTTTCAATGACCGCGCCTCGTCGGTCGAGGTGGTTGGCGACCGGTGGGAGGTTTGCGAAGACGTTCGGTTCAGTGGTCGCTGTGTCGTCTTGCGCCCGGGCCGTTATCCGTCATTGGGCGCAATGGGCTTGAACGACCGCGTTTCGTCGGTGCGGGCCGTGAGCAGGAACGCGCGCATCGATGACCAGCGTTATGCGCCCGCTCCTGTGGCCGCACAGGTCACTTTTTACGAACATGAAAATTTTGGCGGCCGGTCTTTCACCACGGACAGGCCGATCGAAAACTTCGGGCGCAATGGCTTCAATGACCGCGCCTCGTCAGTCGATGTTGTTGGCGCGCCGTGGGAGGTTTGCCAAGATGTCCGGTTCGGCGGTCAATGTGTCGTCTTGCGTCCGGGCCGATATCCGTCGCTGGCCGCGATGGGCTTGAATGACCGCATTTCATCGGTGCGGTCCGTGGCCCGGAACGCGCGCATCGATGACCAGCGTTATGCGCCCGCTCCTGTTGCGGCCCCCGACTACCGCCGGCGCAACGGTGAGCGGCTCTACCAGGCAAACGTCACTTCGGTGCGCGCGGTGGTCGGATCACCCGAGCAGCGATGCTGGGTCGAGCGCGAGCAAGTCGTCCAGGATCGAAGCAATGCCAACGTTCCCGGAGCGATTGCCGGCGCCATCATTGGCGGCATTCTTGGTCACCAGGTCGGTGGCGGAACCGGCAAGGATGTCGCCACTGCCGGGGGCGTTGTCGCGGGGGCTGCGGTGGGCGCCAACATCGGCCGCGACGGCGGCGGACAGCCGGCGTCTACCCGAGACGTCCAGCGTTGCGAAAACGTACCCAGCCAGGCCCGACCCCAATATTGGGATGTCACCTATAACTTCCGGGGCCAGGAGCATCGCATTCAGATGACTGCTCCGCCCGGATCTACAGTGACCGTCAACGAGCAGGGTGAGCCCAGGCAGTAACCGCTGTCGCAATGGCCAGAGCAAACGGTCCTTCGGGACCATTTTGTTGTGCGATTTTGGGTCTTTTCGGAAAGTAGGTCACAAAATTCGAGCGGTTATCGAGATAAATTAAGGCGATATATTCTTTTGAGCTTTAACGTTTTCTCTCCAAAATGCATTTTTCTGAATACAACACAGGAGTAATCATGGCCATTCTCAGACTTGGCGACACCGCCCCCGACTTCACGCAAGACTCCACCCAGACAAGATTTCCTTCCACCAGTGGGCGGGTGATTCCTGGGTAGTGCTGTTTTTGCACCCAGCTGACTTCACGCCGGTTTGCACCACCGAGCTGGGCAAAACCGCTGTGTTGAGCAGCGAATTTGCCAAACGCAAGGTCAAACCCATTGCCATCGGCGATGACCCGCTGGAGTCGCACGGCAAGTGGGTCAAGGACATCAACGAAACGCAACACACCACGGTCAACTTTCCCATCCTGGCGGATGCCGACAAGACTGTCGTCAAGCTGTACGATATGATTCATCCGAATGCGTCGACCACTGCTACCGTGCGCAGTGTGTTCATCATCGACACGAAAAAAGTCATCCGCACCACCTTCACCTACCCTGCCAGCACGGGCCGCAACTTTGACGAGATCCTGCGCGTGATCGACTCGCTGCAGCTGACCGATCACTACAAGGTGGCCACCCCCGCCAACTGGAAAGATGGCGACGACGTGGTGATCGTGCCCAGCATTCAGGACCCGGCCGAACTGGCCCAGCGCTTTCCCAAGGGCTTCAAGGTCGTACGGCCTTATTTGCGCGTGACGCCGCAGCCCAATAAGTAATAGCCCTCGCCCCCGTCACTGCGCCTGTGTTTTTCTGAGTGACGTCCATTACTTATTATTGTCAGTCGGTCAGCGGCAGCTAACACGCCCTGGAGCGTCGAAGCTGGTCAACGCGCTCGGAACGGCGGGACGGATCGATAATGCGCTGGTAACCTAAAGTTCCACGTCCGCCCGGACGAACCGTTAAGGAGTACAAGCATGGCTATGTTCAAGCGCATCATGGTCGCCATCGACGGCAGTAGCACTGCCAATGCAGCCCTGCACGAAGCGGTCAAACTCGCCAAGGATCAGCAGGCCGTACTGCGTATCGTGCACGTGGTCGATATCGTCATGCTGGCTGTTGAGTCTCCTTATGAACTGAGGGAGTACAAAGACTCGGTTCGCAGGGCCGGGGAGCAGATGTTGAACCAAGCAGCCGCAGTGGCCCGCGAAGTCGGCATCGAGGTCGAAACAGTCCTGCTGGAGGTGCGGCAGTTTCAGGATCGCATCGCCGACGAGATTGCCCGAAGCGCCAAGGACTGGCGGGCAGACGTGATCGTGATCGGTACCCACGGTCGTCGTGGCCTGAGTCGCCTGCTCATCGGTAGCGTGGCAGAGTCGCTGGTCCGCATCGCGCCAGCGTCCGTGCTGCTGATCCGGGGCGAATAGAGCCCGCGCGAATTCACCAGGCGGCAATGCTGCAGACCGTCGTTCATCGACCTTGCTCCTGCGGAGCCGCGTGTCTCGCCTGCCAAGTCGAAGGCACGCAACCACGGAGCGCTGAAATGATCCGGCGTCTCTGCAGTCACAACAAAGCCAGTGACTGTCGAGCAGCCGCATGACTTCGCGTCTGAGTCCATCGGCGGCCACCAGCCCCGACGCGGTGACCGCTTCCGGTGCGGATGCGGCGACGCCACCGGGGGTGAATGCTGCTGCAGGGCTCACGAGCGCAGCGGTTAAAGCCTTGCGCGAAGAACACGGCTACAACGAAGTCACCGAACGGCCAGCGCATCCGGTTCTGAAATTTCTGAGCAAGTTCTGGGGCCTGTCTGCCTGGATGCTTGAACTGATCATGATCCTGTCGGCCGTGCTCCGAAAGTATTCGGACCTTGTCGTGGTGACCGCGCTCCTGGTCATCAACGCCGTGCTGAGCTTTGCGCAGGAACGCCGAGCCGCCGGCGTCGTGGAGACTCTGCGGCGACGCTTGCAGGTGAGCTCCCGCGTGTTGCGCGACTCGAACTGGCAGGTCATCGCCGCTCGCGAACTGGTCCCAGGCGACATCGTCCGGGTGCGTCCGGGCGACATTATTCCCGCCGATCTGAAGCTCTTGAGCGGCACCTTGAGCATAGACCAGTCGGCGCTCACAGGAGAGTCGAAGGACGTGGACAAAGCGCCTGGTGACGACCTCTCGTCGGGCGCTGTCATTCGCCGAGGCGAGGGCAATGCCCGGGTGATGCTGACCGGCGCCCGAACCTTCTTCGGCCGCACCACCGAACTGGTTCAGCAGGCACGCCCCAAGCTTCACATCGAAGCGGTCGTGGCCAGGGTTGTCCGATGGCTGTTCGTGATCGTCGGCGCGATGCTGGGCCTTGTGGTCGTGATATCGCTGATCCGCGGCGCACCGCTTGTCGAGATGATCCCGCTCATGCTCGTGCTGTTGATGAGCGCCGTGCCGCTTGCGCTGCCCGTGATGTTCACGGTGAGCATGGCCGCCGGATCGAACGAACTCGCCAGGCGCGGCGTGCTGGTCACGCGGTTGAGTGCGGCAGAGGATGCCGCCACGATGGACGTGCTGTGCGTCGACAAGACCGGCACCATTACGCTCAATCAGCTTGCCGTGACCGGCGTGATCCCCCTCGAAGGAGCGACCGAATCAGACGTGTTGTTTGCCGGAGCCCTGGCGTCGCAGGAGGCCGACCAGGACCCCATCGACCTGGCGTTCCTCGGGGCAGCGAAGGAGCGGCACGTCTTCGATGGCCAGCCTGCCATCACGCCGGTTTCGTTTGCACCGTTCGACGCCAAGAACCGGCGGACCGAAGCAGTGGTCAGCCAGAACGGGCAGCCACTGCGCGTGATGAAGGGGGCGATGCGAACCGTCGCCGCGGCCTGCGGGCTCGACACCCGGGCGATCGAAGCTTTGGAGGCGCGGGTCAGCGAGTCGGCTCGCAAGGGCTACCGAACCCTGGCAGTGGCGGTGGCGCGAGGCCCCGCGGCCACGCATCCGGTCCTGGTGGGGCTGGTGACGCTGTATGACCCGCTTCGACCGGACGCCGGGCAACTCATCGCCGAGCTTCGTGATCTCGGCGTTCAGGTGAAGATGTTGACGGGCGATGCGTTGCCGGTGGCGCTCGAGATCGCGCAAAGCGTCGGCCTGCCCAATATCCGGCGTGTCGACGAACTGAAGACTGCCAGCGCGAAGACCGGCGACGAGCGGGTGGATTTCCTGTCGGACGTCGATGGCTTTGCGGAGGTGTACCCGGAGGACAAATACACCGTCGTGCAGCACCTGCAAGCCACAGGCCACGTGACCGGCATGACCGGCGACGGCGTCAACGATGCGCCGGCGCTTCGGCAGGCGGAAGTCGGCATCGCCGTGAGTACGGCCACCGATGTCGCCAAGGGCGCGGCCAGCGTGGTTCTCACTGAGCCAGGGTTGACCAATATTGTCGCGTTGGTCGAGCAGGGCCGGGCGATCTACCAGCGCATCCTGACCTGGATCATCAACAAGATCAGCCGCACGATTCTGAAGTCGGCGTTTGTCGCGATTGCCTACTTGCTGACGGGCAAGTTCGTCGTGTCCGCCTTTGCGATGCTGTTGCTGACCTTCATGACGGACTTCGCGAAGATCGCTATCGCCACGGACCATGTTCGGCCTTCTCGCAGGCCGGAGACCTGGAACATCGGAGGCTTCGTCACGGTTTCCGCTGTGCTGGGCCTGTTCATGGTCGCCGAGGCGCTGCTGCTGTTGTGGCTCGCCTGGTCACGCTTCGGTCTGGCGATCAATGACGATGCCCTGTACACGTTCAGCTTTCTCCTGCTGCTCTATCTGGCGGTGTTTTCCATTGTGTCCGCCCGTGAGCGACGCCAGTTCTGGACAACGAGGCCCAGTGCGTCCCTCGTCTCAGCGCTGGCGGCTGAGACGTTTGTCGGCACGGCGCTGACCTACGTGGGGCTGCCCGGCCTCATGCCCCTGCCTTGGTGGCAGACGTTCGCGGTACTCGCGTATGCCATGGTCGCCTGCCTTGTAGTCAACGACAACGTTAAGGTTGTATTGACCAGGTGGCTTGTTCCAAGGGCTGTGGCGTGAGGGGCTGAGTCGCTGCCGGTTCAATGGACAGGCGCTCAGGCTTGCGCAACACGAACGTCTTTCCCTTGCACCGGCTGACCGTTCAGGGCCGAAGTGATCGCTGGCCTTGACTCCCCCGACTATCGAAACCCTTTTCACGCCTAGGCTCACAAAGGTGCTACACCTTGATGGCTTCACCGCTATTCCCCGGGGCGCCCAGGGCATCGTGGTGCCACTGACTCGCGCCATCGTCATTGGACCTGTCGCCAGATTGGAACTTATATCCGTCGAAGGCAACAAACAGACGGACAATCTGTCTGCCGATCCCCTTGGTTGAGGTGCAAATGTCTGCGCAGCAGTTCAGGGATCTGGGGCTGATGGAGGGCGAAACGCTGGTGTTGACACCGCGCAAACCCCGCGTTTTTGTTGAGCACTGAATGTTGAGTCTTGTGTATGCATCCTGAACGGATGCATCCGCTTGAATCTCTTTAAAAGGATGGCGATGTTGCTTGATTTTTTTGACGCTATGCCACGCCGCATGCTGGCGCTGGTGTCTGTGGTCTGTGTGGCCATGCTGGCTTTTGGCCTGTATTTGCAGTACGCGGTGGGGCTGGAGCCTTGCCCCATGTGCATCGTGCAGCGCTATGTGCTGGTGCTGATCGCCATCGTTTCAGGCATCACGGCTGCCACGAACAAAAAAGGGCTGCTGATCACGGGCTCTGGCCTGGTGGTGGTGCTGTCGGGTTGTGGCGCGTTTGTGGCCGCCCGCCAGAGCTGGCTGCAGTGGTACCCTCCCGAGGTCGCCTCGTGCGGCCGTGATTTTTACGGAATGATAGAAACCTTTCCGCTCAGGCGCGTGATCCCCATGCTTTTCCAGGGCAGCGGTGACTGCTCCAAGGTGGACTGGACTTTTCTGGGTGGCTCGATTGCCAACTGGTCCTTCCTGTGCTTTGTCGGGATCGGCCTGCTCACGCTGACGCTGATGGCGCGGCAGGCGCGCAAACGCTGAGGCGGCAGCGCCGCCGACCAAGGCGCCAGGGCAACCCCCAGCCCTGGCGTTTTTTTCTTACTTTTACCCAGTGAAGCAAGCCGATGAGAGGGCAGGGGCGCGCACGTCCGAGCCGGCTGCAGGGGTATTGCGCAGGGCTTCAAAACAGGTCATATACTGTACATAAATACAGTTATTTAACCTGATTCAAGTCTGCCCCATGCTTTCCCCGACTTCTGCGGCCCGTGCCTTGCCGGACCTTGGCGCTATGTGCCACGTGTGGTGCGCCGGTGAGCTGGGCAGCGCGAGCCTGCCCACCGTGGATACTGGTTACGCCGGACTCAACCAGGTGCTGCCCGGTGGCGGTTGGCCCCAAGGTGCGCTGATTGAATTGCTGCAGCCGCAGGCGGGCCTGCACGAATGGGGCTTGCTGGCGCCTGCGCTGGCCGCCGCGCAGTTGGCCGCGCCCGGCCAGCTCATGGTGCTGGTGGGTGCGCCTTATTTGCCTTTTGGCCCGGCGCTGGGCGCGCGCCAGCTCAACATGCAGCGCCTGCTGTGTGTACAGGTCCAAGGACAGGCTCAGGGGCATGCTCTGCTCTGGGCCACGCGCGAAGCCCTGCAATGTGCCGACGTCGCCAGCGTACTGGCCTGGCTGCCCGAGGCCCGCAGTGCTCATTTGCGCCGCCTGCAGATCGCCGCCCATGCGCACAACAAGCTGCTGTTTGTGTTTCGTCCCTTAAGAGCCCAGCACGAGTCATCGCCTGCGCCACTGCGCTTGCTGCTGCAAGGCGCGACAGGTGAAAAGTCCGAGGAGGGCAATCTTTGGGTCTGTCTCTTATACA
>DFWY01000002.1:16140-31049 GCA_002381615.1 Polaromonas sp. UBA4122
CACCTGCTCAAACGCCGCGGCCCGCCGCTGGCAGCGCCGGTGCTGCTGGCCACCCGGCCGACCCGCCTGGAGGCGCTGCTGGCGGCCAGCCGGGAGCGGGTGCGCCGCCGCCGGGAAGAAGGCGCTCAGGTCGTTTCCATGCCGGTTCCTTCTGTTTCACAGCCGAGTTCACTCCATGCGCTGGATCGCACTGCAAGCCTGCATCAGCACTGAGCCTGGACCCGCTGCGGTGATGGACGAGGCGGCGGCGCAGCGGGCGCTGAGCTGCATCGCGCTGGGCTTTACACCGCGCGTGGCGCTGGTGGACGAAGCCGTGCTGATGGAGGTGGCCGGCAGCCTGCGCCTTTTTGGCGGCCTGGCCCGGCTGGCCCAGCAGCTGGAACAGCAGGCGAGCCAGTTTTTTGAATCAAATAAGGTTCTAGCCCATATAAGACGGGCGCAAGGCGCTACATCTTTAATAGCGCTCGGACGCTTGCGCTACTTGAGTCGCCAACCCGGGGCGGCTTGCAAACGGGTGGCCGAGCTGCCCATGGACACCCTGACAGCGGCCCGCCTGCACCTCGGCGTGCTTGAGCGGGTGGGCTGCCGCACCTGGGACGACCTGCTGCGCCTGCCGCGAGGTGGCGTGGCCCGGCGCTTTGGTGCGCCGCTCCTGGCGGCGCTGGACCGCGCCCGGGGCCATGCGCCAGACACCTACGAATGGCGGGTGCTGCCCGAGCACTTCGATGAAAAGCTGGAGCTGGGCGCGCTGGTGACCCATGCGCCAGCGCTGATGGCCGGTGTTGAGCGCTTGCTGGTGCAGTTGCAAGCCTGGCTGCTGGGCCGTCAGAGCGGGCTCTGCGCGTGCAAGCTGGTCTGGCACCTCGACAAGCGCCGCGATGTGCCGCCCACCGGCGAGCTGGTCATTCGCACGGCCCAGCCCGCACAAGACTTGCGCCATATGGCGCGCCTCATCGCCGAACACCTGGCGCAGCAGCGTTTGCCGGCGCCTGTAACTGCTTTAAGCCTGCAGTCGCTGGAGACTGAAAAGCTGGTCGATTCGGCCGCTGCGTCCGGCAGCCTGCTGATGGAAGCGCGCCAGCAGGGCGACAGTGCCCTGGAACTGGTTGAGCGTTTGAGCGCCCGGCTGGGCCAGGCCCAGGTGCAGGCCTGGCAGCCCCGCGCTGACCACCGGCCCGAGCAGATGCAGCGCTGGGTCAGTGCCCAGGCCGCTATTAAATCAATAGCTTATTATGCCCGTCATGAAAGGGCTAGAGGCCTAAATTACATAAAAAATGAGATCAAGACAGAAGCGCTGTACCCAACCTGGCTGCTGCCCGAGCCGCTGAAGCTCGCAACGCTTGGCGACAGCCCGGTATACCAGGGCCGGCTGGTGCGGCTGGCCGGGCCGCAGCGGCTGGAAGCCACCGGCTGGCTGATGGCTGGCGACGCCTCTGGCGCACGCGGCAAGCCCCCTGCGATCCGTGACTATTTCATCTACCGCAGCCTGCAGGCTGGCCTGCTGTGGATTTACAGCGAGCGTTTGCCCGTGGCTACGCCGCAAGCGCTATTCGAGCAGCCGCACGCCTGGTATCTGCACGGGTTTTTTGCCTGAGGACGCCCACCATGCCACGCCAGCTTCCCGACTACGCCGAGCTGCATGCGCTCAGCAACTTCAGCTTCCAGCGCGGCGCCTCGCACGCCGAAGAGCTGGTCGAGCGTGCCCACGCCTTGGGCTACCAGGCCATCGCCATCACCGACGAATGTTCGGTTGCTGGCGTGGTGCGGGCGCATGGGGCGGCGAAAAAACACGGGCTCAAGCTGCTGCCGGGCGCCGAGTTTCTGGTGCAGGCCAGTGCTCCCTTGTATTGTCATTTCAGGCTGGTGGTGTTGCCGCATAACGCGTCGGGCTGGGGCAACCTGTGTGAGTTCATCACCGCAGCCCGCCAGGCGGGCGACGTCATTGAAAAAGGCAGCTACCGGGTGGCGATGGGGGAAACCGACTTTTCGCTGCTGGCCGATTGCGAAATCCTGCTTTGCCCACTTACCGATGCATCGAATGCTATAAATAGTGAAGCACTCTGCGCACATGCTGTCTGGGCTAGAGGCCTGTTTGACTCAAAAAAAGGGATGCATTGCTGGCTGGCTGTCGAGCTGTTACAGGGCCTTGATGACGCGCTGCGCCTGCAGCAGTTGCAGGCAGTGGCACTGCGCAGCGGCATCCGGCTGGTGGCGGCGGGCAATGTGCTGATGCATGTGCGCTCGCGCAAGCCGCTGCACGATGTGATGACCGCCATTCGCCTGGGCCGGGCCGTGCATGAATGCGGCTTTGCCTTGCAGGTGAATGCCGAGGCGCATTTGCGGCCCCGCATGCGGCTGGCCGATATTTACCCCGCCAGCTTGCTCAAAGCCACGCTGGAAGTGGCGGCGCGCTGCAGTTTCAGTCTGGACGAGATTCGCGACCTGTACCGTTATCCGCAGCAGGACATGGTTCCCGCCGCCGAAACACCCGCCCAATGCCTGCGCCGCTTGACTGCAGAAGGCGAGCAGAAGCGTTACCCCGGCGGTGTGCCTGAAAAAGTCCAGGCCCAGCTTCACTACGAGCTCGACCTGATTGAAGAGCTGCACTACGAGATGTTTTTCATCACGGTGCATGACATCGTGCGCTTTGCCAACGCGCAGAATATCCTGTGCCAGGGACGCGGCTCGGCCGCCAATTCAGCCGTCTGCTTTTGCCTGGGCGTGACGGCGGTGAACCCGGCTGAAAGCCAGCTGTTGTTTGAGCGTTTCATGAGCCGCGAACGCCGCGAGCCGCCGGACATTGATGTGGACTTTGAGCATCAGCGGCGCGAAGAAGTCATCCAGTACATCTACCAAAAATACGGCCACGACCGCGCTGCCATTGCCGCCACCGTGACTTGCTACCGGCCACGCAGCGCCTTGCGCGACGTGGGCAAGGCGCTGGCCGTGGAGCCCGCGCTGATCGAGCAGTTTGCCAAAGAGCATTTCTGGTTTGACGGCCGCGCCGCGCTGCAGAAGCAACTTGAAGAAGCCGGTCTTCAGGCTGAAATGGGGCCGGTGCTGCAGTGGCTGGACCTGGCGGTGCAGCTGATCGGCTTTCCGCGGCATCTGGGCCAGCACGTCGGCGGTTTTGTGCTGACGCAAGGCAAGCTGACACGCTTGGTGCCGATACAACCGGCCGCCATGGAGGCGCGCCGCATCATCCAGTGGGACAAGGACGATCTCGATGCCATGGGCCTGCTCAAGGTCGATGTGCTGGCGCTGGGCATGCTGTCGGCCATCCAGCGTTGCCTGGAACTGATCGATCAAACCCGGGGCGGGCAGCTGGAGATGCACCAGATTGAATCGGGCGACGAGTCAAGCTACGACATGATTTGCCAGGCCGACACCGTGGGCGTGTTCCAGATCGAGAGCCGGGCGCAGATGGCCATGCTGCCTCGCCTCAAACCGCGCTGCTATTACGATCTGGTGGTCCAGGTTGCCATTGTGCGGCCGGGCCCGATCCAGGGCGGCATGGTGCATCCGTATTTGCGGCGCCGCGCGCATCCTGAAGAAGAGGTTTACCCCAACGAAGAGCTGCGCGAAGCCCTGGGGCGCACGCTGGGCGTGCCGATTTTTCAGGAGCAGGTCATGCAAATTGCCATGATTGCCGCCAAGTTTTCCGCTGACGAAGCCGATGACCTGCGCCGCTCCATGGCGGCCTGGAAGCGCAAAGGCGGGGTGGCGCGTTTTCATGACCGGCTCGTTAACACCATGACGGCAAGGGGGTACGACACCGAATTTTCCGAGAATATCTTCAAGCAGATTCAGGGCTTCGGTGAATACGGCTTTCCGGAAAGCCACGCCGCCAGTTTCGCCAAACTGGCCTACATCAGCTGCTGGCTCAAATGCCATGAACCCGCCTGCTTTCTGGCGGCCCTGCTCAATTCCCAGCCCATGGGGTTTTATGCGCCCTCGCAACTGGTGCAGGACGCGCGCAGGCATGGCGTGGAAGTGCGTGCCGTGGACGTGACCTCCAGCTGCTGGGATTGCACGCTGGAGCCTGCGAATGAAGTGGCCGCGCCTGCGCATCATCCGGACTATCCCGGCATCAGGCCCGCGCAGCCCGCAGTGCGGTTGGGCCTGCGCCTGGTGGCCGGCCTGCCTGAAAAGGGCGCCCAGCGTCTTGTTGCCGCAAGGGCAGAGGCACCGTTCACCAGCACCGAAGACCTGGCCTTGCGTTCGCAGATCGGCACGCTTGAAATCAACGCCTTGGCGGCCGCCGATGCGCTGCTGGCGCTGGCCGGTCACCGGCGCCAGCAGGTCTGGCAGGCGGCCGCCATCAAACCAGCGCCGCTGCTGTTAAAAGCGGTGCCCACGCAGGAGGCTGTGCTGTCCTTGCCCGAAACGCCCGAGGGCGAAAACATCCTGTTTGATTACCAGTCCACCGGCCTGACCCTGCGCCGCCATCCGCTGGCCTTGCTGAGGCCGCGCCTGGCTGAAAAAGGGCTGCTCAGCGCCAGCCAGCTGAACGCGCTGCCCGATGGCTGTCAGGTAGCTGCTTGCGGCATGGTCACGGTGCGCCAGCAGCCGCAAACCGCCAAAGGCACTGTCTTCATCACCCTTGAAGACGAAACCGGCCCGGTCAACGTGATTGTGTGGAAGTCACTGCGCGAGACGCAGCGCGCCGAAGTGTTGCATGCCCGGCTGCTGGCGGTCCATGGCGTCTGGCAGCGCAGTGAAGAAGTTGACAAGAAGGGCTATGGCGCGGTGCGCAACCTAGTGGCGCACCGGCTGGACGACCTCACGCCGCTGCTCGGGCGGCTGGGTCCAGCCAGCCGCGATTTTCATTAGATGCCTGACGGAAAAGTTTCTGGTGCCTCGCCGGTGCTCCACACTTCGCCCTTGTCAAGCGGCTCCAGTGCATTGGTTTCGTCGATGTGGATCACCGCGTCGAACTGCTTGGCCAAATGGGTGTAAAAGTAGTGGCTCTGGCGCTCGGTCTCGGGCCGGTAGATGACGCCGATGGCGCGCTGCAGCCGCTGCGCCGTCACCAGCGAACGCAGCGCCGCGTTGTCGCGCAAGGCCAGCAGGAAGCGGCCGGTCCCGGTCTGGTGGAACACCTCCTCCCAACTGCCGGGCAGGCCATCACGCACGCGCTTGCGCTGCGGCGGCTCATCCCAGTCCGAAGCCGCCGTGACCCAGCCGTGGTGTGTGCTGAAGCCCACCAGCACCGCATCGCTGGCGTAGCGATCGCGCACGAGCTGGCCGACATTCCATTCGCCCCTCTCGCCCATCTCGGTGGCTGCGGCATCGCCCAGGTGCGAGTTGTGCGCCCACACGGTGATGCGCGGCGGCGTGCCACCTGCGCCCAGGTAGCGGTCCAGCGCCTGCAGCGTCTCCACCATGTGGCTGTCGCGCAGGTTCCATGACGACACGCGCGCGTGAAACATGGTGCGGTAGTACTCCTCGGCATTGCGCACCAGGCGCGCGTTCTGCTGGGCGTAAAAGGTCTCGTCGCGCTCCATCCCGGGCGTAGGGGGAATTTCCCCCGCGCGGCGGGTCATCTCGCGCAGCTGCTGCACCACATCGTCCTCGCAACTGGGGCCGAGGCCAAAGCTGGCGGCGTAGCCATAGGCCTGGCTGTCTTCTGCCGCATGGTCGAAGCAGGCATAGCGCGAGCGCGCCCGGCCTGCGGCCTCGGGGTCAACCCGGTCGAGGTAGCTCAGCACCTCTTGCATTGAGGTGAACAGGCTGTACAGGTCCAGGCCATAAAAGCCCACCTGACTCTCGGGGCTGCGGCCGGTGTTGTAGTCGCGCAGCCATTCGACAAAGTCGCGCACCTCGGTGTTGCGCCACATCCAGGCCGGAAAGCGCTGGAAGCCCGACAGGGCGGCTGCAGCATCGGCATCGCCGGGCAGGCCGCGCACGTAGCGGTTGACGCGCCAGGCATCGGGCCAGTCGGCTTCCACGGCGATGGCAGTGAAGCCTTTTTCGATGATCAGGCGCTGCGTGATGGCGGCGCGCTCGCGGTAAAACTCGCGCGTGCCGTGCGAGGCCTCGCCCAGCAAGGCAAAGCGCGCAGACCCGATCAGTTGTAGCAGGGTGTCGTAATCGCTCGCGGTGCCGGCCAGCGGCTGCAGGTGGCGCTGCAGGCCTTCCAGCAGAGCACTTTTGGCGCGCGGGGCTGGCTGCGTGGTCATGGGGCTCTCTCCTCCTTGTTCCTTTCTCCTTTAGCGGGTCTTGATTGCGCCGACAGCGCATGCTCGCGGCGGGCCTCTTCGAGCAGCGTGCGCACCTCGTCATCGCTGGTCTGCGGAAATTTCTCGTACCACAGGCCGACGGCACGAAACGGTTCCGGCGATGCGGCGCAAACTACCTCGTCGGCCTCATCCCGCAGCGCCTGACAGGTGTCCTGAGCGCCCACCGGAACAGCCACCACCAGGTGCGCCGGGTGCTGCTGGCGAATGGCCAGCACCGCCGCGCGCATGGACGCGCCTGTCGCCAGCCCGTCATCGACCACGATCACGGTGCGCCCACCGAGGCTGATCGCCGGGCGCTGGCCGCGGTAAAGCTGTTCGCGCCGCACCAACTCGGCCTGCTCGCGCGCGACGACTTCGGCCACCGCCTCAGGTGAGACCGTGAGGCCGGACAAGGGAGTCATTACGCGCACGCCGCCGCTGGCGATCGCACCCATGGCGTATTCCTCATGGCCCGGAAGGCCGAGTTTGCGCACTACGAAAATATCCAGCGGCGCACCCAGTGCGCGGGCCACCTCAAACCCCACGGCCACACCGCCCCGCGGCAGGGCCAGTACGAGCAGGTTGGGGCGGCCACGATAATGCGCCAGCTTTTCGGCCAGCACGCGCCCGGCATGGCGGCGGTCTTCAAAAGGCAGCGTCACGTTCATCATGATGAGTGCCTCAAGTGTTCCGTGTGCCCAATATGCTCCACGTCCTTCTTATGCGCCAGGTGCGTGGTGAACCATGCCGCCGCCAGTTCGGCCACTTGTTCCAGCGTGCCACGTTCCTCGAACAGGTGCGTGGCGCCGGGGACGATGGCGAGCTGCTTGTCGCACTGCAGTTGCTGAAGGGCCTGCTCGTTAAGCTCAATCACTTCGTGATCGGCGCCGCCCACGATGAGCAGGGTGGGCGCCGTGACAGCCGCCAGAGCCACCGACCCGGCCAGATCCGGGCGGCCGCCGCGCGAAACCACGGCAGCGATGCGATCGCCCAGCCGGGCCGCAGCGATGATCGCTGCAGCGCTGCCGGTACTGGCGCCGAAGTAGCCGATGGGCGCATGCTGCAAGCCAGGTTGCGACATCGCCCACACGGTGGCGTCTTGCATGCGGCGGGTGAGCAGGGCAATGTCGAAGCGGTGTTCGCGGGTGTGCAAATCGACCTGCTCTTCCTGCGCCGTGAGCAAGTCGAACAGCAGGGTGGCAATGCCGGCTTGCTGCAGCTTTTGCGCGACCTGCCGATTGCGGGCGCTGTGCCGGCCACTGCCACTGCCGTGAGCGAACAGCACCAAGCCACGGAAGTTGGCAGGCAGCGCCAGGTCGCCATAGAGCCAAGCGTCGCCGCAGGCAATGCGGACTTCACGGATCACGGGGGCTTGCGTCGGATTGTTCATGGAAGTCTCCAGCCAAAACATAAGCTTAGGCAAAGCCAGGATGGCGCGCTATCAGAATTTTCCTATTTATTTGTAGGAGCGCTGCAGCCGGGCGATGACTATGGCTATGGCCATTTTCGGGAGGAATTGACCGCTAGTCCATGCCGGACGGACGCGAGTTGCTATCAAAATTGGACCTTGCCCTGCAGCCCTGCGTGAGCAGGGCACAGCCGCAAAGCCGGTCCAGCCGACGGGCTTGAAGGTGCGTTCGGTAGAGGAAGGGTACCTGGGGAGCTTGCCAGCAGGCAAACCTGGGCGCACGACCAGTTCACCGCCGTTAAGCCTGGCCTAAGACTCGTCAGCTAAATTGGGATCTCCGTTTCTTAACCCATAGAAAGTTTCTTCATGCGCAAAATCACCCTCCTGATTTCTACTCTTGGTCTGCTGGCCTTTTCCGGTATGACTTTTGCCTCGCCGGCTTGTACCAAGGAGCTGAAAAGCAAGTGGATGTCCGAATTGAAAATGCAGGATCAAGTCAAGCAGGCTGGCTACAAAGTCAAGGTCTTCAAGACTACCGGCTCCTGTTATGAAATTTACGGTTGGGACAAGGCAGGCAAGCGTGCCGAGGTGTATTTCAATCCAGTTAACGGCTCTATTGTGAAGAAAGAGTGAGGCGTTTCACGTTTCAGGCGGTGGAAAAGCCAAACAAGCTCCGTTCGGGCCAGAGGACGGTAATCGCTCTCTGGCCCATCTCACGGAGAGGTCTTGGCCCCGGCGCACTGCATCGGTCCACCTTGGCGAGGGTCTTCAACAGCCAGCAATTGGGCTTCCTTGTTTTTAACGGGATCGAATTGTGAAAACAATCAAAATCTGGGACCCGCTGGTGCGGGCGATTCACTGGACCCTGGTGGTCTGTGTGATCAGCAATTTCGCGCTGAAAGAGGGTGGGGATGCGTTACACCATTGGCTGGGGTATATCGCAGCCGGAGCCGTGATTCTGCGGGTGCTATGGGGCTTTGTGGGTACCCGCCATGCGCGCTTTGCGGATTTCTTCCCCACGTCGTCGCGCCTTGTCCCCTATCTCAACGCGCTGGTACGCAGGCAGGAGCCACGGATGCTGGGCCACAATCCCGCGGCGGCGGTGATGATGCTGACATTGATGGCCCTGGTGCTCGCCCTTGGTGTGACCGGGTTTCTTCTGGGCACTGATACCTTTTGGGGAGATGACCTCATGAAGGGCATCCATGAGTGGACTGCGAATGTGCTGATCGGGCTTGTCGGGCTGCACGCACTGGCGGCGGTCGTCGAAAGCATCCGGCATCGGGAGAACCTGGTCTGGTCCATGATCACCGGAAAAAAAAGGGAATGATGTGATTGCGTTGGGAAACCGCAGTCAGAGGCTCCGCGCGTCATGGCGCGGTGGGGGACATGTTACGCAAAACGTTTCATCGTGTTGTTGTGGTGACGCAGCCGCGCAGCCCATCTGCATATCCATCAGCAGTCTTGCGTAGATTCTGCCGACGTATTATTTTGACACCGTGTTTTGGCGGTAACACTGGAACGAGGAAACCATGGACTTGACCGAACTATTTGAAGTTAAATTTTTCCTGCTGGTGCTTTTCTCGGTTGTCCTGCCACCCGCCATCTACGGCCTCCTGTTAGTAAAAAAAGCTATTTCTCGCCCAACCGTGCTTTTCCTTGGTGTTCTTCTGATCGTTCTCGCCGGTGTCGACATCGCCCTCATAAATATCCTTTCAGTGTCGGCAAAACACACGCTATCCATCCTTGATGACAAGTTTTTCGCCTCACAACTAAAGGTTGCTCTGTACCTTCTGCCTGCGCTGTTTGCCGGTATTGGCATTAACGTCGTGTCCCACATTCTCATCAGCCACCTTGTTGGTGCGGAGAAAAAATTCGCTCAGGAGCATCCCCATGCCTGACGGGCATGGTGTCTTCGCTGCCGCGCAGCCATCCAATCACCAAGGCCAGTGGAATCAGCCAAATCGCATACTCTGCAAGCAATTTTGCCGTCCAGAGTAAAATATATTCGGTTGTGCTGATGCATTGATCAGCAGGAACAGCGCGTCGTTGAATTCGTTCATGGAAAATCCGGAGCCGGACCACCTGACTTTCATGAGGTAATCCGGTGTTAATGGTTTAGTCTGCCTTGTCTTCGACGGACAAAGTGATCATGCCTTTATCGGCATCGACCTTGACGTCAAACACCTTGGTGCCGCTGATCACTTCCACGTCGTACGCCAACCCGCTTTGGTTTGTTCCTACTCGGCCCGAGCCGCCTTGCCCTGGCGTGCTGCTCAGCGACCGTCATGGCTTGGGTCATCGGGATTTTGGCCTGGGTGGCCTGGATGATGGGCATGGCGTCGTTTTCCATGGTTTTGGCCGCATAAGCCACAGTACCGGCAGAAGCCAGAACGGTAGCGAGAATTGCGATTTTGGTGTAGCGACGCATAGTGGCTCTCCATTTAAATACACGCAGACATTTGCGTGATTTGGAGATTACGGCGTCACACTGAGCATCATCGTGTCTGCGCCGATCACCGCCCTTCAGCCCAGCTTTTTAACCAGCACCTGACTCTTGCGGTCCCAGTTGTACTTGCGCTTGCGCGCTTCGGGCAGCCAGTCCGGGTCGACCTGCACGAAGCCGCGCTTGATGAACCAGTGCATGGTGCGGGTGGTCAGCACAAAAATGCTTTGCAGGCCGGCGGCGCGGGCGCGCTGTTCGATGCGTTTGAGGATTTTTTCACCGTCGCCCTGGCTCTGGCTTTGCGGCGATACGGTCAGCGCAGCCATTTCGCCGGTCTTGGCTTCTGGATAGGGATACAAAGCGGCGCAAGCGAAGATCACGCCGTCGTGCTCGACGATGGTGTAGTGGTCGGCGTCGCGTTCAATCTCGGTGCGGTTGCGTTTGACCAATGTGCCGTCGTTTTCAAAGGGTTCGATCAGCTGCAGGATGCCGCCCACGTCATCGCCCGTGGCTTCACGCAGGGATTCCAGCTTTTCATCCACCACCATGGTGCCGATGCCGTCGTGCACGTAAATTTCCAGCAGCAGCGAGCCGTCGGTAGCAAAGGGAATGATGTGGCTGCGCTCCACGCCAGCCTTGCAGGCCTTGACGCAGTGCTGCAGGTAAAACGCGGTGTCGGTCGGGCGTTCGCCAGGCGCCAGGGTAGCCAGCAGTTTTTCAGCCGCTTCCAGCGGCAACTCGGTATCAATCGGGTTGTCGTCGCTTTCAGGCTGGCCGGGATGGATGCGAATCCCCGGGATCTCGCTCAAAAAGATCAGTTTGTCGGCCTGCATGGCAATGGCCACCGAGGTGGCGACTTCTTCCATGGTCAGGTTGAAGGCCTCGCCGGTCGGTGAAAAACCAATGGGGGACAGCAGCACCATGGCCCCAAAGTCCAGCACGCGGCCTATGGCGCCTGTATCGACCTTGCGCGCCATCCCGGAGTGCTTGAAGTCCACGCCGTCCAGAATGCCCACCGGGCGCGCGGTGATGAAGTTGCCGGAAATGACGCGCACAGTGGAACCGGCCATGGGTGTATTGGGCAGGCCCTGGCTGAAGGCGGCCTCAATTTCGTAGCGCAACTGGCCCGCGGCTTCCTGCGCGCAATCGAGCGCCACTTCGTCGGTGATGCGCATGCCGTGTGAATACTTGGCCTGGTGGCCCTTGGCCTTGAGCTGTTCGTTGACCTGGGGGCGAAACCCGTGCACCAGCACGACCTTCACGCCCATGCTCTGGATCAGCGCCAGGTCCTGCGCAATGTGCTGCAGCTTGCCGGCGGCAATGGCCTCGCCAGCAATGCCCACCACAAAGGTTTTGCCGCGATGCGTGTGGATATAGGGCGCCACCGAGCGGAACCATGGGACAAAGGTGAAATTGAAGACGGCAGACATGGGCACGCTTTCGGGTTCGGGAGGAAATCGGCAATAGCAGCAGGATAAAAGACAGAACTTCTCACGGCCCCGGGGCTGTTTCCCCGGTAAAACGAAAAAATTTCTGTGAGTGTAAGGGAGGAAGCCACGCGCCTGCGGGTGCCAGAAACGGCAAGAACGCCGATAATCAGCGGCTTTGACTGCTGATTCCTCCTTGTCCCCTCTGGTCATCACTTTTCCCGATTCGTTGCCTGTTTCCGGTAAGCGCGACGACATTACCGCTGCGCTCGTCGCGCACCAGG
Organism: Polaromonas sp. UBA4122; assembly: GCA_002381615.1. GTDB lineage: Bacteria > Pseudomonadota > Gammaproteobacteria > Burkholderiales > Burkholderiaceae_C > Polaromonas. The sequence continues at coordinate 27,927 of DFWY01000002.1, forward strand.
TCATCATCGTTTGCGGCGAAACCGGCTCGGGCAAAACCACGCAACTGCCCAAGATTGCGCTGGCCATGGGTCGCGGCAAGCTCAATTACCCGGCTGGCCAGGGCAAGCTGATCGGCCACACCCAGCCGCGCCGCATTGCGGCCTCCAGCGTCGCCAAGCGCATTGCCGAAGAACTGAAAACGCCGCTGGGCGATGTGGTCGGCTACAAGGTGCGCTTTCAGGACCGGCTGAGCCGCGATGCCTCCGTCAAGCTGATGACCGACGGCATTTTGCTGGCCGAAACGCAGACCGACCCGCTGCTCCGGGCCTACGACACGATCATCATTGACGAGGCGCATGAGCGCAGCCTGAACATCGACTTTTTGCTGGGCTACCTGCGCCAGCTGCTGCCGCGCCGGCCTGACCTGAAGGTGGTCATCACCTCGGCCACCATTGATGCGCAGCGTTTTGCCGACTACTTTGCGTCCGCCAAAGGGCCCGCGCCGGTCATCATGGTGTCTGGCCGCATGTTCCCGGTAGAGCAACGCTGGCGCCCGTATGAGGAGTCACGCGACTACGACTTGAACAATGCCATTGCCGACGCGGTGGACGAGCTCTGGCTGAACCCGCACAGCGCTGGCGATATTTTGATTTTCCTGCCTGGCGAGCGCGAAATTCGCGAAGCCGCTGACCATTTGCGCAAGCACCTGGCGCATCAACCTTTGACGCGCAATGCCGAAGTGCTGCCGCTGTTTGCCCGCCTGAGCCAGGCCGAGCAGGACCGGATTTTTGACGGTCACAGCGGCCGGCGCATTGTGCTGGCCACCAACGTGGCCGAAACCTCACTCACGGTGCCGGGCATCCGCTATGTGATTGATGCCGGTACCGCGCGCGTGAAGCGTTACAGCTTTCGCAACAAGGTTGAGCAGCTGATGGTCGAGCCGGTGTCGCAGGCGGCGGCCAACCAGCGCGCTGGCCGCTGCGGCCGGGTGGCCGACGGCATTTGCATACGGCTGTATGACGAGCAGGACTTTCTGGGCCGGCCCCGCTTTACCGACCCCGAAATCCTGCGCAGCTCGCTGGCTTCGGTGATTCTTCGCATGAAGGCGCTGCATCTGGGAACGATCGAGGACTTTGCTTTCATCGAACCACCGCAGCGCCGCGCCATTGCCGATGGCTACCAGCTGCTGGCCGAGCTGGGCGCGGTCGACGACGACAACGAACTGACGCCGGTGGGCCGAACGCTGGCCAAGCTGCCGCTGGACCCGCGCGTAGGCCGCATGATTCTGGAGGCCAAGGACCGGCAGGCGCTGGATGAAGTGCTGGTGATTGCCAGCGCACTCAGCGTGCAGGATGTGCGCGACCGTCCGATGGACAGGCAGGCGCAGGCCGACCAGGCGCATGCCAAATTCGACGATGAAAAGAGCGAATTCAGCGGCTATTTGAGATTGTGGAAGTGGCTGGGCGACAGCCGCGGCGGCCATGGCGCGGAGCACAAACTGTCCAACCGCCAATACGAAAGCCTGCTGCGCGACAACTTTGTCAACATCCGCCGCGTGCGCGAGTGGCGCGACATTCATTCGCAGCTGCACACCGTGGTGGGCGAGCAGGGCTGGCATCTGAATGACCGACCCGCCAGCTACGAGCAGCTGCACCTGTCGATGTTGTGCGGCCTGCTGGGCAACATTGGCTGCAAAAGCGACGAGGACGACTGGTACCTGGGCGCGCGCGGCATCAAGTTCTACCGCCACCCGGGCGCCAAGCTCAGCAAAAAACCGGGGCGCTGGATTGTGGCGGCGGAGCTGGTCGAAACCACGCGCCTTTTTGGCCGTGGCATCGCCAACATTGAGCCGCCATGGATAGAGCAGGTGGCTGGCCATCTCTTGAACAAGCAGTTGCTTGACCCGCATTGGGAGAAAAAGGCCGCGCAAGTCACGGCGCTGGAGCGTGCCACGCTCTACGGCCTGGTGGTGTACAACGGCAGGCGGGTCAACTTTGGCCGGGTAGACCCGGTCACTGCGCGTGAAATCTTCATTCGTGAAGCGCTGGTGGCTGGCAACTGGGACACTAAACTGCCGTTTCTCTCCAGCAACCAGAAGCTGATCGAGCAGGTGCAGGACCTGGAGCACAAGGCGCGGCGGCAGGACGTGCTGGTCGATGAAGAGCTGATTTACGCCTTTTACGACCAGTACTTGCCGGCCGAGGTATGCAGCGGCGCCAGTTGCGAGCGCTGGTACAAGGACGAGGTCAAGAAACAGCCAAACTTGCTGTTGTTGACCCGTGACGAACTGATGCGCCACGAAGCAGCAGGCATCACCACCCAGTCTTTCCCCAAAACACTGCGTCTTGGCGGCGTGGACTGCACGGCCACTTACCTGCACGAGCCCGGCGACGCCAAAGACGGCGTGACGGTGGAGGTGCCGCTGTTTGCGCTGAACCAGGTGAACGAGGAACGCTGCGAGTGGCTGGTGCCCGGCATGCTGAAAGACAAAACCCAGGCACTGATTAAAACCCTGCACCAGCGGCCACGCTCACGGCTGGTGCCGCTGCCCGACACGGCGACCCGCATGGCCGAACAACTGAACCAGCCGCAGTTGTTTGGCAGTGGCTCGCTGACGGACGCGGTGCTGAAGTGGGTGCGCGACGCCACGTCGCTGGACATCAAGCGCGCCGACCTGAAGCTGGACATGCTGCCGCCCCACCTGTTCATGAACTTTCGCGTAGTCGATGAGCATGGCCGGCAGCTGGGCACGGGCCGCAACCTCGGCGCGCTCAAAGGCGAGCTCGGGTCGCAGGCACGAGGGGCTTTCCAGGCGCTGGCCGGGCTTAAAAACCTCGGCACGGCAGTTGGGCGCAGCACGGAGAAAAGCACCGATTTCGCTCAAAATTCAGCATCAAATAGGCCTATAGCCCAAGCAGGTCGGGTGCAAGCAGCTCCTGAAAATATAGCAATCAAGACGCCAGAACGCTACACCAGTTGGAGTTTTGGCGAGTTGCCCGAGCTGATGGAAATCCGCAAAGGGTCGCAAATGCTGATTGGTTTTCCGGCGCTGATTGACCTGGGCGATGCGGTGACGATTGAGGTGTTTGACGAGCCCGATGCGGCCGCTGTCAAACACCGTGCCGGCTTGCGGCGGGTGTTTT
>DFWY01000002.1:31126-56414 GCA_002381615.1 Polaromonas sp. UBA4122
TTGTGCCGGCTTGCGGCGGCTGTTTTCGCTGCAGATCAAGGAGGCGCTGAAGTACCTCGAAAAAAACCTGCCCGACCTGCAAAAGACGGCCACGGCCTACATGCTGGTGGGCCGTGCTGCCGACCACTCGGGCGGCGGCACGCTGGAAGAGTTACGCCAGCAGATCATCGAAGTGGCGCTGGACCGGGCTTTCCTGCAGGAGCCGCTGCCCACGAATGAAGCCGAGTTCAAAAAGCGCATTGACGACGGGCGAGGGCGCCTGACCCTGATTGCCAGCGAAGTCGCGCGCCTGGCAGCCGGCATCCTGACCGAATTTGCCGTGGCCCAGCGAAAGATCAAGGACAACAAAAATGCCACCGAGGCAGTGGCCGACGCCGCGCAGCAGTTGCAGCGGCTGGTGCCCAAGCGGTTTTTGACCAGCACGCCATATGCGCAACTGCAACACTTTGCGCGCTACCTCAAGGCGATCACCTGGCGACTGGAGAAGTGGCGTGCCGACCCGGCCCGCGACGCTGCCAAGATGGCTGAATTGCGGCCGCAGGAGCAGCGCTACTGGCGCCTGGTGGCCGAACGCAAGGGGGTGCTTGACGCCCGCATGCAGGAGTTTCGCTGGCTGCTTGAAGAGCTGCGGGTGAGTTTCTTTGCCCAGGAGCTGCGCACGCCACAGCCCGTCAGCATCAAACGGCTTGAAAAAGCCTGGCTTCAACTCAATAGCTGAGGCCAGGCTTTTCAGCGCCGACCAACAGTTGCCCGAAGGGCTTGTCATGCCGCAGCTCAAAGCTTTGGACTCGGTTGAACGGCTGAGAGTGCGGTGAAAACAATTGCCATCGTCTCGACTTTTACCCAGGAGTGCGCCCCTGCTGCCCAAGCGCAGCCAGATGAATTTTTGGGCGAGCGGCGACGGCTGATTGCGCTAATGCCCCGGCCTGTAACCTGTTATTACAGTTGTTGCAGGTGCACGGACTGAAGCCGGTGCAGTGCGTGGCGCTGCTGTTTGCGCTGGCGCACAAGCTGATGCTGAGGGCCACCTTCACCGACCGATATTCCTCACGCCTGTTTGGGTATGGGCGTAAAACTTTACCAGCGCTGTGCTGAATTTTGTGGCGCATTTCGCACGACCGTGTTCAAGTAGTGTCTTCCCTGATGCTTCAAGCTGCGTTATGGTGCAGTTTCATTGAACCGGGGCGATGAGCCAGCGGTGTCGTTGCAAAGGGGGGAGTTGTCCGTGAGCAAGCGTTCCGTCGTTGAACATTCGCAGCAGTGGCTGCTGTCTCCCGGGCTGAAAGAAGCCCCGGTGCTGGACTTGATGTGCTCGCACTTTGTACTGACCCTGGCCGCGCGCCAGGGCGCCAAGTTCAATGTGCGGCGCGACCTCACCAGCCTGCTGTCGCTGTCCGGCCGCCATCTGGTCTGGCCCTTGCCTGCGCTGCAGCGCCTGCGCGAATTCTTGGGGCGCCGCTGCAAGGACAACGAATTCTGGCACGGTCACGAAACACTGAGCGATGCCGAGTTCATGGCGCGCCACGGCGCATGGCGTGGCCCCTACGAAGAGGGAACGCTGTTTTTCTACCTCGATGATCACGCCAAGGACCAGCCCAAGGATTTGCTGTCGGTGCTGGCCGCCACCGGTGACTGGCTGACGCGCGCGCTCAAAAAGCAGTCCACTCTGGTCGAGAAAAACATCGATGCGCTGGCCAAGCTGCTGCAGCTTAACCGCGCCGAGCGCGCGCTGCTGCTCTACGGCACGCTGGCGCGTTACCAGCGCGACCTGCGGTCGCTGCTGGTCGAGTTCAAGGTCAACAACGCGCCCGAGGCCTACGCCGCCATTGCCGACGTAGCTGGTGTCAAGGCGCCTGAAGTCGCTGAAGCGCTGCGTGCCGGCTCCCGGCTGGAGCGTATTGGCATGGTCGAAAATCTGATCTCCGAGCACAACATCACGGACCTGGCCGACCTGATGAAGGTCAGCGAGAAGCTGCCGCCCGTGCTGATGCGTGAATACCGCGACCAGAACGAGCTGATGGCCGTCTTTACCCGGCCAGCCACGCGCAGCAGCCTGGGACTCGCCGATTTCGCGTTTGTGCAAGAAGACGCGCAGGTGCTGGTGTCCTTGCTGCGCAATGCGGTGGCGGGCAAGGAGCAGGGCGTGAATGTGCTGCTCTACGGGCCACCAGGCACCGGCAAAACCGAGCTGGCCAAAGTGGTGGCGCAGGCCGCCGGGCTGGACCTGTTTGAAGTCGAATACGCTGACCGCGACGGCAACTCGCTGAGTGGGCGCGACCGCTACCGCTCGCTGCAAATCGCGCAGGTCTTTCTCAAGAGCAGCACGCATTCCGCGCTGCTGTTTGACGAGGTGGAAGACGTCTTTCCGCCGATTTCCAGCGAAGCCGCTCAGCTGATGGCGCGCTCCGAGCAGTTGCCTCTAGCGGCCACCAGCTCGGTCAGCGGCAAGGCCTGGGTCAATCAGATTCTCGAATCCAACGCGGTGCCCACGCTCTGGGTGACCAACCGCATCGAGCAGATCGACCCGGCCTTTCGCCGCCGTTTTGCCTACCATCTGGAGCTGCGCTCGCCGCCGCCTGGCGCGCGCGAAGGCGTGGTGCGCAGAATGCTGGAAGATGTGCAGGTCAGTGACGCGTTTGTGGCGAAACTCACCGCGCGTAAAGGCCTGACGCCCGCGCAGATACGCACGGCGGTACGTTTTGCACGCCTGGCCAGCGCGCCGCAGGACAAGACAGACCCCCAGGTCAATGGCGCGGCGCTGAAAGCGATCCTGGCGGGCGGCAGGCCGTCGCTGATGGAGTCGCTGATTGAGCGGCAACTCAAAAACGCAGATGTCGCGCTGGGTAATAAATCAGAAGCAGCAGAACGCCGCAGCGCGACCACGTATGACTTGTCGATGCTCCATGTTGAATCGCGCTTTGAGATTCCGCGGATGGTGGAGGCGCTGAAAAGCCGGGGCCACGGCAGCTTGTGCTTTTACGGCCCGCCCGGCACCGGAAAAACCGCGCTGGCCGAACACATTGCCCAAGCGCTGGAGCAGCCGCTCCTCATCAAGCAGGCCAGCGACCTGATGAGCAAGTACGTTGGCGAAACCGAGCAGAACATGGCGGCCATGTTCCGCGAAGCCGAGCTGGAGAAGGCCGTGCTGCTGCTCGACGAAGCCGACAGTTTTTTGCAGGACCGGCGCGGCGCCCAGCGTACTTACGAAGTGACTGAAGTCAACGAGATGCTGCAGGGGATGGAGCGCCATGCCGGCATCTTTATCTGCACCACCAATCTGCTGGAGAGCCTGGACCAGGCGGCGCTGCGGCGCTTTACCTTCAAGATCAGGTTCATGACGCTGACGAGCGAGCAGCGCGAAACAATGTTTGTCACCGAAGCGCTGGCGGGCGATGCCGCCTTGCTTGCCGGCGCTGTGCGGACAAGGCTGGGCCAACTCACGCAACTGTGCCCCGGTGATTTTGCGGCGGTGAAGCGGCAGGCGGCTATTTTGGCGGCCGAGTTTTCAGCGGAAGAATTTCTGTCGCAACTGGAGGCCGAGCACCGCATCAAGCCCGAGGTTCGCGAGGTGCGCGGCATGGGCTTTCTGCCCTGACCCCTGCGCAATTCTGGCGATTACCAGGGTTTCGTTGGCCAGCGCTCGGGCCGATTTCTTGATCCATATCAAACTACAGGTAGTGTCCGGAAGGTATGGTACACGCTATATGTAGTGTTTTGTTCCCACGGGAACGCATGGAGAAGCCAATGAATTCCACAGTTGCCACGCTGCCGCGCGAGGTCATAAAACGCAGCGGCCAGCGTGCCGCTTTTGACGCCGCAAAAATCCGCTCGGCGCTTGAGCGCGCGGGTGCGGCCACGGGTGAATTCGGCGCCGACGAGGCTGTGCTGCTCGCCGCCCAGGTGGGCAAGGTGCTGATCCACCGCTTTCATGGCCAGGCACCTGGTATCGAGCACATCCAGGACGTGGTCGAGCACACCCTGATTGCCGCCAACCACCTGCGCACGGCGCGAGCCTACATCGTTTACCGCGAACGCCACACCACGCTGCGCGCCGACGGCCAGACGCTGGTGAACGTGGAATTGTCGATCAACGAATACCTCTCACGTGCCGACTGGCGCGTCAACGCCAACGCCAATCAGGGCTATTCGCTGGGTGGGCTGATCCTCAATGTGGCGGGCAAGGTGACGGCCAATTACTGGCTCTCGCACGTCTACACGCCCGAGATCGGCGAGGCGCACCGTAGCGGCGACCTGCACATTCACGACCTCGACATGCTCAGCGGCTACTGCGCCGGCTGGTCGCTGCGAACGCTGCTGCACGAGGGTCTGAACGGCGTGCCGGGCAAGGTTGAGGCCGGGCCGCCGCGGCACATGTCGTCGGCCGTGGGGCAGATCGTTAATTTTCTGGGCACGCTGCAAAACGAGTGGGCCGGCGCGCAGGCGTTCTCGTCGTTCGACACCTACATGGCAGCCTTTGTGCGCAAGGACGCGATGGGTTACGCCGCCGTGCGCCAGTGCATGCAGGAGCTGGTATACAACCTCAACGTGCCCTCGCGCTGGGGCACGCAAACGCCGTTCACCAACCTCACCTTTGACTGGACTTGCCCCGAGGATTTGCGCGACCAGGTGCCGGTGATTGGCGGGCAGGAAATGCCCTTCACTTACGGCGATCTGCAGGCCGAGATGGACCTCATCAACCGCGCCTACATCGACGTGATGACCACAGGCGATGCCAAGGGCCGCGTTTTCACCTTCCCCATTCCCACCTACAACATCACGGCGAACTTTCCGTGGGAGTCAGAAAACGCCCGGCTGCTGTTCGAGATGACCGCCAAATACGGCCTGCCGTATTTCCAGAACTTCATCAACTCCGAGCTGGAGCCGAACATGGTGCGCTCGATGTGCTGCCGCCTGCAGCTCGACTTGCGCGAGCTGCTCAAGCGCGGCAACGGCCTGTTTGGCAGCGCCGAGCAAACCGGTAGCTTGGGCGTGGTCACCGTGAATTGCGCGCGCCTGGGCTATTTGCACCAGGGTGACGAGGCGGCCTTGCTGGCCGCGCTGGACCGCCTTCTCGAACTGGGCAAGCAAAGCCTGGAAACCAAGCGCAAGCTGATCCAGCGCCTGATGGACCAGGGACTGTTTCCCTATACCAAGCGATACCTGGGCACCTTGCGCAACCACTTTTCCACCCTCGGTGTAAACGGCATCAACGAGATGGTGCGTAACTTCAGTGCCGACGCGCACGACATCACCAGCGACTGGGGCCACGCCATGGCCGTGCGGTTTCTGGACCATGTGCGCGAGCGCATCGTGGCTTTTCAGGAAGAAACCGGCCACCTCTACAACCTAGAAGCCACGCCCGCCGAAGGAACCACCTACCGTTTCGCCAAGGAAGACAAGAAGCGCTGGCCTGACATCCTGCAGGCCGGCACCGATGCCCAGCCCTATTACACCAACTCGTCGCAACTGCCCGTGGGCTGGACCGATGATCCGTTCGAGGCGCTGGCGCGCCAGGAGGTGCTGCAGTCCAAATACACCGGCGGCACCGTGCTGCACCTGTACATGGGCGAGCGATTGTCCAGCGGCGAGGCCTGTCGCACGCTGGTGCAGCGCGCGCTCACGCGTTTTCGCCTGCCCTACATCACCATCACGCCGACCTTTTCGATCTGTCCGACGCACGGTTATCTGGCCGGCGAGCACCCGTTTTGCCCGGTGTGCGACGAGGAGCGCCTGGGTGCCAAGCGCCGTGCGTTGGCAGCGTGATTTTTTACCGATTCCCCTCCCAGGAGATGCATCTATGAGCCACTTTCCCAGCACTGAAAACAGCGCCGTCAGCAGCGCACCCATCGAGCTTGCCGACGACGAGCGCCAGCCCTGCGAGGTCTGGACTCGCGTGATGGGCTATCACCGACCCGTGGCCAGCTTCAACATTGGCAAGCAAGGCGAGCACCACGAACGCCGCTTCTTTGCCGAACTGAGCGGTGCTCGCTGAGGTTGTTGCAGCGCTTGGCAGCGAAAGCAGCGACGTGGGCGCCGAGCGCTTGCGTATCGGCGGCCTCACGCCGCTGACCAGCATCGACTTTCCTGGCCGCCTGGCGGCCGTGCTGTTCTGCCAGGGCTGCCCCTGGCGCTGCAGCTATTGCCACAACCCCGAGCTGCTCGATGCCACCGCGCCCGCCGCATTGCCCTGGGCACAGGTGCATGCTTTTCTGGACCGTCGGCGTGGCCTGCTCGATGGCGTAGTGTTTTCGGGCGGCGAGCCGACGCTGCAAGCCGCGTTGCCCGCAGCCCTGGCGCAGGTGCGCGCACTGGGGTTCGAGGCCGCTCTGCACACGGGCGGCATGTACCCGCAGCGGCTGGCCGCACTGCTACCGCACCTCGACTGGGTGGGGCTCGACATCAAGGGCCCCTTGCACCGCCACGGCGTCATCACCGGCGCACGCGGTAGCGGGCTGCGCAGCCGTGAATCGTTGGGCCACCTGCTGACCAGCGGCGTGGCCTACGAATGCCGCACTACCTGGCACCCGGGCCTGTTCGACGCAGACGAGCTTGTGGCCCTGGCCGATGAGCTGGCCGCGCTCGGTGTGACGCACTGGGCCTTGCAGGAATGCCGCACACCGGGCGGTGCGCCCTTTGCGCTCGCACCAGCCCGGATACAGGCGTTGTCGGCGCGCTTTGCCAGCTTCACGCTGCGGCGGGCTTGAGCACGCCAAGCACCTCGGTCCTTAGGGACGGGTGAGTCCCAGGGCGTAAGCTGACAGGCACGGCACGCGGCGGTGAAGCAGAATCCACTCCGTCACCATCACCATCACCGATCAACAGGGCCGCAGGCCGACGAAATGCTATTTAATTAATAGCTGATTGCGCCCGTTCTGATTGGCCTGGAGTATGTTTTTACCATTAATTTCGAGTGAAGCGGGCTGGGTCGGCTCCAGGCCAGGTTATGCGAGGGGGCCTCAAGCCGAAGCAGCGCAAACCCGAAGCACCTCGGCGCCATACGCCTGCAGCTTCTTGGTGCCCATTCCGCTGATACCCTCCAGGTCCTGAAGACTCTGCGGTGCCTGCTCTGCGATGGCGCGCAGCGTGGCGTCGTGAAAAATCACAAAGGCCGGGAGGTTGTGCTCGCGCGCCACCTCGCCGCGCCAGGCCTTGAGGCGGGCCAGCCGCTCCAGGGCGCCTGCGTTGAGTGCGGCTTCGGCCAGTCCCTTGACCGACGTCTTGACCAACGTTTTGCTGCCGCGCCTGGGCCGATCGGCTTTGCTGGCCAGGGCTTGCTGCCGCAACACCACGCTGACCTCGCCTTTGAGCACCTGGCGGGCGTCCGGCATCAGCTGCAGGGTGTTGAAGGCCTCGGCGTCCACGCGCACCATGTTTTTGGCAATCAGCTGGCGCAACACGCTGCGCCACTGCGCTTCAGCCAGATCGCTGCCAATGCCGAAGGTGCTCAAGTTGTCGTGGCCGTATTGCGCGACTTTTTCGGTGGCCTTGCCGCGCAGGATGTCCATCAGGTGACCCGCGCCAAAGCTGATGCCGCTGGCCTGCTGCACGCGGTAGATGCAGCTGAGCATCTTGCGGGCCGCCTCTGTCGCATCCCACACAGCGGGGGGCTGAAGGCAGTTGTCGCAGTTACCGCAGGGCTCGCTCGCCTCGCCAAAATAGCCCAGCAGGCTGACACGGCGGCAGCGCGTGTCTTCGGCCAGGCTCAAGAGGGCATCGAGCTTGCCGCGCATCACCTGCTTGAATGCTTCGCTCGCGGCTTCGCTGGTGTCTATCATGCGGCGCTGGTTCACCACGTCCTGCAGGCCGTACATCATCCACGCGTCGGCGCTCTGGCCGTCGCGTCCGGCCCGGCCGGTTTCCTGGTAATAGCCTTCAATGTTTTTCGGCATGTCCAGGTGCGCGACAAAGCGCACATCGGGTTTGTCAATGCCCATCCCGAACGCAATGGTGGCCACCATGACCATGCCTTCCTCGCGCAGGAAGCGGTCTTGCCGCTGCTGGCGCAGGGCCGAGTCCAGCCCGGCATGGTAGGCCATCGCCTTGATGCCGGCATCCTGCAAGGTGTCGGCAATTTCTTCAACGCGCTTGCGTGACTGGCAGTACACAATGCCAGCCTCACCGTGGTGCTCGGATTCGATAAAGCGCAGCAGCTGGCGCGCCGGGTCGGTTTTTTCGACGATGGTGTAGCGGATGTTGGGCCGGTCAAAGCTGCTGACAAACTCGCGGGCGTCTTCCAGCTTGAGCCGCTCAATCATGTCCTGCCGCGTCAGGGCATCGGCGGTGGCCGTCAGCGCCATGCGCGGCACATCGGGAAAGGTCTCATGCAGCAGGCTCAGACTGCGGTACTCGGGCCGGAAGTCGTGGCCCCACTGGCTCACGCAATGCGCCTCGTCAATGGCAAACAGGCTGAGCAGGCCGCGCTCGTGCAATGACGCCAGCAGGCCTTTCATGCGCGGCGTGTTGATGCGTTCGGGCGCGGCGTACAGCAGCGTCAGCTCGTTGCGCAGCAGCTGCTTTTCAAGCTGACTGCTTTCTTCAAAGCTTTGCGTCGAATTCAAAAACGCGGCCGACACACCGGCCTCAATCAGCGCGCCGACCTGGTCGTGCATCAGCGCAATCAGCGGCGAGATGACGATGGTCACGCCGTGGCCGGCGTTTTGCCGCACGATGGCCGGAATCTGGTAGCACAGCGACTTGCCTCCGCCCGTGGGCATCAGCACCAGCGCGTCGCCGCCTTGCACCACATGTTCCACAATGGCTTCTTGCGGTCCGCGAAAATGTTGATAGCCAAAAACCTGGCCCAGCACTTCCAGCGGCGTTGGCTGGGGCGAAGAAATGGAAACGGGCAAAGAGGACAAGGGGCCAAGCCTGAAAATAGGGAACAGGGAGTGAGCGGATAAGCCTATTGTCGGGGAAAGTTCACGGGCAAAGCCGGGCCCCTAAAATGACGCCATGAAGCCCATCACCTACACCCGCGGCCAGCAGTTGCCCGCCATTCTTGAAAAACGCATCGTCATTCTCGATGGCGCCATGGGCACCATGATCCAGCGCTTCAAGCTGAGCGAAGCCCAGTACCGCGGTGAACGCTTCAAGGACTTTCACAAAGACGTCAAGGGCAACAACGAGTTGCTGAGCCTGACGCGCCCCGACGTGATCCGCGACATCCATGAAGCCTACCTGGCCGCAGGTGCCGACATGATAGAGACCAACACCTTTGGCGCCACCAGCGTGGCGCAGGCCGACTACGACATGGCCGATCTGGCGGTGGAGATGAACTACGCCTCGGCCCGCATTGCCAGAGCCGCCTGCGACAAATTTTCAACACCCGAGAAACCCCGCTTTGTCGTAGGCGCCCTCGGCCCCACGCCAAAAACTGCCAGCATCAGCCCCGACGTGAACGATCCGGGTGCGCGCAACACCAGCTTTGAAGAGCTGCGCAAAGCGTATTACGAGCAGACGCAAGCGCTGGTCAAAGGCGGCAGCGATGTGCTGCTGATCGAAACCATTTTCGACACGCTCAACGCCAAGGCAGCGCTGTTTGCGATTGACGAGTACTTTGACAATTCGGGTGAGCGCCTGCCGCTCATCATCAGCGGTACCGTGACCGATGCGTCGGGCCGGATTCTGAGCGGCCAGACCGTCACGGCCTTCTGGCACAGCGTTCGCCACGCCCAGCCGCTGGCCATCGGCCTGAACTGCGCGCTGGGCGCGGCGCTGATGCGCCCCTACATCCAGGAACTGGCCAAGGCCGCGCCCGATACTTTCATCAGCTGCTACCCCAATGCCGGCCTGCCCAACCCCATGAGCGACACCGGTTTTGACGAAACGCCCGATGTCACTTCGCGCCTGCTGCGCGAGTTTGCCGAAGAAGGGCTGGTCAATATCGTGGGCGGCTGCTGCGGCACCACGCCCGAGCACATCAGCGCGATCCACCAGGCGGTGGCGCCGCTGGCCGGTCGCGTGTTGCAAAAGTCTTATTTCTACCAAGAAGCGGCCTGAATCACGAGTGCTAGACTTTGCTGCATGAAATCCACACTCCAACCCGTTGAACCTCTTGGCAGGTTTGAACGCCTTCAATTGGTGGAAGACCTGTGGGATGAATTTGCTGCTGAAACCAGTATGGAAACCAGGCCTGAAGTTTTGGATGAACTGGAACGCCGCGCTGCCTGGCGTGACGCCCACCTAGGACAGGGCAAAAGCCTGGCCCAAATTGCGCAATCGCTTGGCGTGCGCCTGTGACCTGGCAGGTCATTTTTGAACCTGCGGCGCAGGCCGAAATTGCCGAGGCTTTTGACTGGTATGAAGAATAATCCTAGGGCTTGGGTGGTGATTGCTTACGCATGCTTGCAGCGGCCGAGGAACAACTGACGCGCAACCCACAAGCCTTTGCGCCTACCCGAGGCCGGTTTCGCCGGATCTTGCTGCGACGGTTTCCTTATGCCCTGCATTTCGAACTATTGAGCGACCAACGCGTCTCGGTACTGGCCTGCCTGCATCACCGCCGCAACCCGGCAAGGTGGCCGGCTTGATCCCGGCGACTTTTCTAGCTTCTTGCTAGATTGATACAAGCACCTGGCACAGCATTCTGCTGGAAATTCTGGCTTGAGTTTGCGAGTGATTCAGGCCTGTAGCGCTTATGCAGCCTGCGTGAGCAGCTATTGGTTTTGACATCCATTCTGCCATTGCATTGACACCACTCACGGCATAGATACGGGGGCGGTCGCGTTATTCGAGCTTGGCATCTTTTCCTTCAAGCACAACCATTGGAAACAGTTTTCAGGGGGCGGGTTCTGACTCCTGTCCTTCGCTGAAATTGGATGGCACATATCTCAGGGTCCAAAGCGGACCTTCGCGTGGGCAAGATGCTGACCTTCGCCACCCAATGCTTGGAACTCGGAAGTTGCCGTTCGACGGCGAAAAATCGATTTTGCGTTTGACCAGCTCTTGTGCAGCGAAAGGAGCCACTCAGGTTTCAGCGAGGAGTGAACGCGTCGGGCCAGTAAGCCAGCGGTGTTCACTAAAAGTTCTTTTTTTGAAAAAGACATTGCGGTGATTTTACATATGGGATATATTCCCATTTAATGAAACCGAACTACTACTAGGCCATGTCTGAATCCCGCGCTGATCTTTCCCTAGCCGCCGCCTTGAGTTTGCTGGTGCCGCTGGTGGAGTTGCTGTTGCATGACGGAGTGACCTACCCCCGCTTTGCAAATGCGCTCAAGAAGACCTTTCTCGAATCGGCCACGAATCTTCTCGAAGCAAGTGCAGAGAAAGTCAACGATTCGAGTGTCAGTACATTGACCGGCATACATCGCAAGGACGTGCGGGGGTGGCGTTCCATTGGTCACACACGCCCTCAGGCCAAGACATTAGGGCCAGTCATGGAAGTTTTTACCCGGTGGGCGAATGATCCAGACTATTGCGACAACGAGGGGCGGCCACTGACACTGGACCGCACCGGTGGCCCCCGCTCTTTTGAAGCGCTGGCGGCCTCCGTGTCGAAGGATGTCCACCCGCACACAGTATTGCGAGAACTTATCCGCCTTGGCGTCGTGCGCCTCGTTGAGGCGGCCTCTGACGGAAGTGGCGAACAAGTCAGTTTATGCGCGGACGCTTTCGTGCCCAAGAAAGGGGCCGCCGAGATGCTGCAATTGTTTTCCGACAACGTGGGAGATCACCTCGCGGCCGCAACGCACAACCTCATGGGAACTAATGCTCCGATGCTAGAACAAAGTGTCTATGCCGACAGTCTGCGCCCCGAGTCGGTTGCGGCCATGGACACCCTGGCGCGCCAAATCTGGACCAAAGCCTTGCATGACGTTGTTCGCGACGCCACCGTGCTCAGCGATCAAGACCGGGGCCAGCCCGGTGCGAATCAACGCATTCGCGTTGGTATGTATTTTTATCACGGTCCCAACCGCGAACCCTAAATCGTCTCGACGTATCTCTCATAATTTTTAAGGAGTTTCAAATGTCCAATTTTGTATTTCCACCCGCCCGGCTGGTCATTCCGATGGTGGTCGCGTTATTGGTTGCGTCCGGCTGCGGCGGCGGCGGTGGTGTCGATGTTGCAGGCGTTGGCTCCGGCGGTACCGGAGCCATCAGCGGTACCGCTACGGCGGGTCCAATCAGCAATGCCACCATCACTGCCTACAGCATCAACGGCGGTCAGATGGGCGCCCAGATTGCCACGGCGGCCACGGACGTCAATGGGAACTTCACCATGGCCATTGGCAGCTACGCCGGCCCAGTGATGCTGCAGGCGAGCGGGGGAAGCTACACGGACGAAGCTACCGGGACGGTGATGCCTATGGCCGCGGCTGACGCGATGACGGCCGTCATGCCAACTGTCGCAGCCGGGGCAACTAACAGCGGTATTCAGGTGACGCCGGTTACCGCCATGGCGCAAGCGATGGCACAACACATGAATGGCGGCATGACGGACGCCAACATCGCCGCTGCGAATACCGCCATGGGCAATAACTTCTCGGTGAGCGATATCCTACACATTCGACCGATGAATCCCCTGGTCGCGGGCTCCGGCACAGGCGTGAGCCAAGACGCACAGAACTATGGCATGACGCTGGCTGCCATGTCGCAGTACGCCAAAACCCTGGGGCTAACAACCTCATCGACCATGGTCACGGCCATGATGAACGATGCGACTGACGGAATATTGGACGGCAAGGCTGGCGCCACGTCAGTGCAGATGGGGGGCATGGCAGGCGGAATGCTGCCGGCCACAGCCGGAACGAGCGGAATGGGAGCCGCCATGAATGCATTCATGAACTCCACACAAAACAAATCTGGGGTCACCACGGTGACGCTGATGAACAAGCTAAACGGTTCCAGCGGTCAGATATCGAGTAGCGTGCCGGCGATGATGAACGCGACGGTGGGTGGTACGGTGTTTAACGGGCCAGTAAGCAAGGCGACGGTCATGGCCTTTGCGGTAAATAGCGGCACAGTGGGCGCACAGATCGCCAGCGTCGCTACTGATGGTCAAGGCAATTTCACTCTGCCACTGGGCAGTTACAGCGGCCCGGTGATGCTGCAAACGATCGGCGCCGGCTATACAGACGAAGCCACAAGCACGACCATGACCATGGCGACAAATGAGTTCATGAGCGCGGCTCTGCCGACAGTGGCCAGCGGCGCAAATGTCACTGGGGTTCGGATTACTCCGCTCACGTCAATGGCCCAGACTCGTGCGCTGACATTGAGTGGCGGAATGACGGACGTCAACATCGCCGCTGCGAATACAGCCATGGGCAACTACTTCTCGGTGAGTGACATCGTGCACACGCAGCCCATCAACCCGACAGTGGCCGGCACCGGTGTCGGCGCGAGCGTGGACGCGCGGAACTACGGCATGGCGCTAGCTGCGATGTCACAGTATGCCAAGACCCTCAACATGACGCTCTCGTCGACACTGGTCACGGCCATGATGAACGATGCTTCCGATGGCGTGATGGACGGCAAGAACGGTGTCAATCAGATTTCCATGTCGATGGGTGGGATGAAGGGGACAAGCATGATGGCCCCAAGCGCTGGCACGAGCAGCCTGTCTAGCGCTATGACATCTTTCATGAATTCAGTCGCAAATGCGTCTGGTCTGACCGTAACCGACATGGCCGGGTTAATGCAGAAATTGAATAGTTCCAACGGAACCATCTGAATGCACTGCGTCCCTTGGACGAGTGCGCACAGAGTGTAGACCGGGTAGCGGTTTTACACAATCAGGCTGAGTGTCCGCTGCACATGCGACGGTCAAACGGAAAAATTGATTGTCGCCGTCAAACGAGTTCTTTCTGCTTCGCACACCCGATGAATGACAGGTATGGAGGAGCAGTGTCAGTGACCGCTATCGAGCCGCCGGCCAAAACCCAGGGCCTGAGCCCAATACCCGCAACCGCTGCACTGCCGAAGTAGACCTCGCTCCAAAGCGGTCCATGACGCTCCAGCCCCAATCCTGTCGCGCATAGATCGCGGGCCACTTGAACCATTTTTCACAGCCCTGTCGCTGGTTATTTTGGCAAGCCTAAGGGGAAGACTGTCAGAAACAACTACGCCACCGAGCTGCCTTCGCGACTCAGTAGTGGTAGGCAATTCCCACGCGGAAAGTCCAGCCTGAGCGCAAGGCCTTAAAATCATCCCCATCCAAGGAGCGTTGCAGCGGGCCAGCAGGCCCGTCAGGCTTGGATATTCCCAACGACGCTCACCTGAATTTTGTTACCCACAGGTGAGTCGCATGTCCGATATTGTTGTCCCCCCCATGAAATTAGCCGGCCTGGAGCCGGTCACGATTGGCGCATCCTATTCAGTTGAGGACAGAGCTGAAGGTCTGTCCCCAAGTGCCACCTTTGTCAACATCGGCGAGCGCACCAATGTGACGGGCTCCAAGGCCTTCGCCCGCATGATCCTGAACGGCGAGTTTGAGCAGGCGCTGGCAGTGGCGCGGCAGCAGGTCGAAAACGGCGCGCAGATCATCGACATCAACATGGACGAGGCCATGCTGGACAGCCAGGCCGCCATGGTGCGTTTTTTGAACCTGATCGCCAGCGAACCCGACATCTCGCGCGTGCCCATCATGATCGACAGTTCCAAGTGGAGCGTGATTGAAGCGGGCCTGCGCTGCATTCAGGGCAAGGGGATCGTCAATTCGATTTCGATGAAGGAGGGGATAGCGCCCTTCAAACACCAGGCCAAGCTGCTCAAGCGCTACGGCGCTGCCGCCGTCGTCATGGCCTTTGACGAGCAGGGCCAGGCCGACACCTACCAGCGCAAGATCGACATTTGCCGGCGTGCTTACCGCATACTGGTCGACGAAGTCGATTTCCCGCCGGAAGACATCATTTTTGACCCCAACATCTTTGCCATTGCCACCGGCATTGAAGAGCACAACAACTACGCGGTGGACTTCATCAACGCGACGCGCTGGATCAAGGCCAACCTGCCAGGCGCCAAGGTGTCGGGCGGCGTGTCCAACGTATCGTTCAGCTTTCGCGGCAACGACCCGGTGCGCGAAGCGATTCACACCGTGTTTCTCTACCACGCGATCCAGGCCGGCATGGACATGGGCATCGTCAACGCCGGCATGGTCGGCGTGTATGACGACCTGGAGCCTACGCTGCGTGAGCGCGTCGAAGACGTGGTGCTCAACCGCACGCCGGTTTACCAGCCGGGCGAGGCCGAACTCACGCCCAGCGAGCGCCTGATTGAAGTCGCCGAAACGGCCAAAAGCGGTGCCAAGGACGACAGCAAGCGAAACGAGTGGCGCGCCTTGCCGGTGCGTCAGCGGCTGTCGCATGCCTTGGTGCACGGCATGAACGAGTTCATCACCGAAGACACTGAAGAAGTCTGGCAGGCCATCCAGGCCGAGGGCGGCCGGCCGCTGCATGTGATTGAAGGCCCGCTCATGGACGGCATGAACGTGGTCGGCGACCTGTTTGGTCAGGGCAAGATGTTTTTGCCGCAGGTGGTGAAAAGCGCCCGCGTGATGAAGCAGGCCGTGGCGCATTTGCTGCCCTACATCGAGGCCGAAAAGCTGCTGCTGGAAGCGGCTGGCGCCGACGTGAAAACCAAGGGCAAGATCATCATCGCCACCGTCAAGGGCGACGTGCACGACATCGGCAAGAACATCGTCACGGTGGTTTTGCAGTGCAACAACTTCGAAGTGGTCAACATGGGCGTGATGGTGCCTTGCCACGAGATCCTGGCCCGCGCGAAAGTCGAGGGCGCCGACATCGTGGGCTTGTCCGGCCTGATCACGCCGAGCCTGGAAGAGATGCAGTACGTCGCGGCCGAGATGCAGAAAGACGAACATTTCCGCATCAGGAAAATCCCGCTGATGATCGGCGGCGCCACCACCAGCCGGGTGCACACGGCGGTCAAGATCTCGCCGCACTACGAAGGTCCGGTGGTCTATGTACCCGATGCCTCGCGCAGCGTCAGCGTGGCGCAAAGCCTGCTGTCCGATCACGCCGCCAACTACATCGCTGAGCTGAATGCGGATTACGACAAGGTGCGCACCCAGCACGCCAACAAAAAGCAGACACCGATGTGGCCGCTGGCCAAGGCGCGCGCCAATGCCACGCCCATCGACTGGGCGAGCTACACACCGCCCGTGCCCAAATTCATCGGTCGCCGCGTGTTCAAGAACTTTGACCTCTCGGAACTGGCGCGCTACATCGACTGGGGCCCGTTTTTCCAGACTTGGGACCTGGCCGGCCCCTTCCCTGCCATCCTGAAAGACGAGGTGGTCGGCACCGAGGCGGTGCGGGTGTATGCCGACGCGCAGCGCATGCTCAAGCGCCTGATCGAGGGCCGCTGGTTAACGGCCAGTGGCGTGATGGGTTTGTACCCGGCCAACAGCGTCGGCGATGACATAGAGATTTACACCGACGAGTCGCGCACCCAAGTGGCGATGACCTGGTACGGACTGCGCCAGCAGGCGGAAAAAACCGCGGTGGACGGCGTGATGCGTCCCAGCCGTTGCTTGGCCGACTTCGTGGCGCCCAAGGGGTTTACTCCTGAATTGATAGCTACTCGTGCAAGTCAGACAGGGGCTACAGGTCAAAAAGACTTAAAAATTGCCGATTACATCGGGGTCTTTGCCGTCACCGCAGGCCTGGGCGCCGAAAAGAAGGAAAAGTACTTTCAGGACGACCATGACGACTACTCGTCCATCATGCTCAAGGCGCTGGCTGACCGCCTGGCCGAGGCGTTTGCCGAAGCCCTGCACCAGCGTGTGCGCAAGGACCTGTGGGGTTATGCGGCCTCGGAATCGCTGGCGACCGATGAACTGATCGGCGAAAAATACCAGGGCATACGCCCCGCGCCGGGCTACCCGGCCTGCCCGGACCACAGCGTGAAAAAAGACATGTTTGAGTTGCTCCGGGCCGACGAAGTCGGCATGGCGTTGACCGAAAGCCTGGCCATGACGCCGGCCGCCAGTGTCAGCGGTTTTTACCTGAGCCATCCTGACAGCGTCTACTTCAACGTCGGCAAGATCGGCGACGACCAGTTGCAGGATCTGGCGCAGCGGCGCGGTGCCAAGGCCGAGGACTTGCAGCGCTTGCTGGCGCCTAATTTGTAAGGCTGGGTGACATTACAAAAATACACGCCTGCGTGAACGGGTCTGTGTACCTTTGGGCTGTTTCGGACGTTCAAGATGCTCTGATATCCAACTACTGATCTGGCCTTACAAACAAGTGACACAAAATGACGACCTCCACTGACAACTTCCAGCCGGGCCAGCAGCCTGCATCATCCAGCAGCAAGCCTCTCTGGGCCGCCGTGGGCATCCTCGGCGTGGCCGTGCTCGGCATGGGCGCCACCATGATTTACAACCAGCGTGCTCCAGTGCCTGCTGCCAACGTGGCGGCGGTGACGGCACCCCAGACACTGGCCGCGCCGCAACTGGCAACCCCTGCTGCTTCGGCCAGCGCTGCCGACGACCTGATTGAAAAACCGGTGGCTGCGCCGGCCAAGCCCGCACCGGCGGCGGCCAAAAAAGTGATCAAGCCCGTGCACAAACCTGCACCGGCACCCAGCTACTCCGGCGTTTCGCCTGCGCCTTCTCCTGCCCCTTACGCTACGTCTTACCCCGCACCGGCGCCTGTTGTGGCGGCAGCACCGGTTTGCGCGGTGTGCGGTTCGGTCGAATCGGTCACTCCGGTTGAGCGTTCCGCCAAACCGGCTGGCCCCGGATTGGGGACCGTGGCCGGCGGCGTGCTGGGCGCGGTGCTGGGCAATCAGGTGGGCCGTGGCGATGGCCGTACGGTGGCCACCATTCTTGGCGCGGTCGGCGGTGGCTTTGCGGGTAATGCGATCGAAGGACGGATGCACAGGGAAACCGTGTACGAGGTGGGCGTCCGCATGGAAGATGGTTCGCGCCGCACCGTTGAAGTGGCGCGCGCGCCCAGTGTCGGTAGCCGCGTGACAGTGGAAGGCTCCACCCTGCGCACCCATGACGGTGCAACCTACGGCCCCAAGCCGCCTCCGGCGCCGGTCACCGCCCAGCCGACGTTTTCACCTGAGTACCAGGGCCGTTAACAGAGCGCAAAAAAGCGCAGAACCTGTAAACCCGAAGGGCGATCGTTGCACGCATGGACGTCCCGCAGGCGCTGGACTCAATAGGCCGCCTTGAGGGCGCGGCGGTATTGCACCGCTTCCGCCACATGCGTGACCTGCACCGTTGCTGCACCCGCCAGGTCGGCAATGGTTCTGGCTACTTTCAGGCAGCGATGGATGCCGCGGCCCGACCAGCCCAGCCGTGTCGCCGCGGTATTGAGGAATTTCGCCGCCGCCGCATCAAGCTGGCATTGCGCATCGATCGCCTGGCCTTCCAGGGCCTGGTTGGTGCTTCCCTGCCGGGACATGGCACGCTCGCGGGCTTTGACGACCCGGCTTCTGATGGCGGTGCTTGCCTCACCGGGCGGCGTGTTCACCAGCTCATCGGCCGCCAGCGCACCCACCTCCACATGCAGGTCAATCCGGTCCAGCAGGGGGCCGCTGAGCTTGCCCTGGTAACGTGACACCTGATCGGGCGAGCAGCGGCAAGTCCGCAGGTTGGAACCCAGGTAGCCGCAGGGGCAGGGGTTCATGGCAGCAATCAGTTGAAAACGTGCCGGAAACTCGGCGCGCTGGGCTGCCCGGGAGATCGTGATGGTGCCGGACTCCAGCGGTTCGCGCAGGGCTTCCAGCGCAGCGCGAGGAAATTCGGGAAACTCATCCAGAAACAAAACCCCGCGGTGGGCCAGGGAGATTTCGCCGGGGCGCGGGGGAGAGCCGCCGCCCACCAGCGCCACTGCGCTGGCCGTATGGTGGGGCGCACAGGTAGGCCGCACCGCCCAGTTTTCCAGCGTAAAGCGACCATCCAGCGAAGCGACTGCCGCGCTTTCAAGGGCTTCTTGCGTCGTCATGGCGGGCAAGAGGCCGGCAAAGCGTTGCGCCAGCATGGATTTGCCGGAGCCGGGCGCGCCCATCATCAGCACACTGTGCCCGCCAGCAGCCGCAATCTCAAGTGCCCGCCGGGCGGCAGCCTGGCCTTTGACGTCGGCGAGATCCGGGTAGGCGGGTTGCTGCCGCGGTGAGATCGGCGCGACCCGCGTCCAGCCGTCCAGCAACTCCGGCGACGTGTCGCCCGGCAGAAACTGCCTGACCACGTCCAGCAAATGGTGCGCGCGGTAAATTTCGGCATCGGGCACCAGCGCAGCTTCCTGGGCGCTGCCTTCAGGGAGCACCAGTTTGGGTCGCCCCCCGGTGGCATGGCTGTCACCATGGGCAACGGCCAAACTCATGGCCAAGGCCCCTCTGACAGGACGCAGGTCGCCGCCCAGGGACAACTCCCCTGCAAATTCGTAGCCCGCCAGCTTGCGTGCATCGATCTGGCCGCTGGCCGCCAGAATGCCCAAGGCAATCGGCAGGTCAAATCGGCCGGAATCCTTGGGCAGATCGGCCGGGGCCAAATTGACCGTGATTCTCTTATTGGCCGGAAATTCCAGTCCGGTATTCTGGATCGCCGAGCGCACCCGTTCACGCGCTTCCTTTACCTCGGTTTCTGCGAGCCCGACCAGCGTAAAGCTGGGCAGCCCGTTGGCCAGATGCACCTCCACACAGACTGGCCGCGCTTCCAGCCCCAGCAAGGCGCGACTATGCACTAAAGACAAACTCATAGCGGGTACTCCCGTTTAAATGCGTCAAAGTTGTGCATGCTTTATGCGCCAACTCGGTGCATTGTGTATTTTTATTCGTTTATATGTAACGTGGCAGTCCTTAAAAAGGTGGACCTTCCTCCTTATGGGAAAGGGAAAAGGAAAAGGAAGTTTGGCACGGTACATGCTTAGAAGGATTCGTCTCATTTAACAACCCGGAGCCCCTTCATGAAACTTATTCCCGTCCCGGTCGCACTCGCAGCAGCTTTGGTTTTGTCCGGCACCGCTTTCGCACAGACGGCTGCATCACCCCTGTCCTTCAACATTTCCTTGACCAGCAACTACAAGTCCCGTGGCCAGGATCAGGATCAGTCCGACACCAAAAGTTTCAAGCCCGCCTTGCAAGGTGGTGTGGACTACGCGTTTACCAACGGCTTTTACGTCGGCAACTGGAACTCCACGGTCAACTGGACAAAGTACCTGCCTTCAAACCCCAGTAACAGTCTCGAAGTCGACCTCTACGGGGGCTACAAATTCAAGGCAGGTCCACTCGATATGGATGTTGGCGCCCTGACCTACTATTACCCGGGTGCTGACAGTGCCGACACCACTGAAGTTTATGCGGGCGCGACCTACGGCCCGGTTACCCTCAAGTACTCCAGAACGGTATCCAAAGGCTACTTCGGAACCGGCTACACCACCTCTGACGGCCGCGGCACGGGTTACCTGAACCTGGCCTTTGCTCAGGAAATCATGCCCAAGGTCACGCTCAAGGCATCGGTGGGTCAAACCATGTTCACGAGTGCGGTCAAGGATGCCGGAATCCCTGACTACATGGACTACAGCGTGGGTGCCAGCTATGACCTGGGCAACGGGTTGTCCATGTCGGGCGCACTGGTCGGAGCCAACAAACAATCCAGCTATACGTACGCTATAGACCCCAGCAAGTCAGTTAACAAGAACACGCTGGTCGTGATGCTGACAAAAGCCCTGTAATTCGGCAGGAGCGGCACACGGCGTTGCCGCTCCACCATTCATCCTGGAGGAAACCTGAAATGAAACTCGTAACGGCCATCATCAAACCGTTCAAGCTGGACGAAGTGCGTGAAGCGCTTTCCAGTATTGGCGTACAAGGCATCACGGTGACTGAAGTCAAGGGCTTCGGTCGTCAAAAAGGCCATACCGAGCTGTACCGCGGTGCAGAGTATGTGGTCGATTTCCTGCCCAAGGTCAAGATTGAAGCGGCAGTGTCTGACGAACTGGTCGACCGCGTGATTGAAGCGGTTGAGGGCGCTGCCCGCACCGGCAAGATCGGCGACGGCAAGGTCTTTGTCTACAACCTCGAACAGGTCGTGCGTATCCGCACCGGTGAAACCGGCAAGGAAGCTTTGTGAGATTTTGCGGGACAGTCCGCAGTCGCGTAGCGGCAAGCTCTGTCCTCAACTGTTCAAACTAGATTAAGAGAACACTGACATGAAAAAACTACTTGCTTCCCTTGTACTGGGATTGAGTTTGCTGACCACGGGCGCGGCCGTCTTGGCGCAGGCCCCGGCGGCAACCCCAGCCGTATCAGCCTCTGCTGAAACCAAACCCGCCGATGCAGCTGCCGCTGCTCCTGCTGCCGTGGCCGGCCCCGCTGTTGCAGCTGCCGCTGCTCCTGCATCAGCGCCTGCTGCCGCACCCCTACCCGTCCCCAACAAGGGTGATACCGCATGGATGATGGTCTCCACCCTCCTGGTGATCCTGATGACGATTCCCGGCCTGGCTCTGTTCTACGGCGGCCTGGTCCGCAGCAAGAACACGCTGTCAGTCCTGATGCAGGTCATGGTGACCTTCTCCTTAATCCTCGTGCTGTGGTTCATCTACGGCTATAGCCTGGCTTTCACCGAGGGCAACGCTTTCTTCGGCGGCTTTGACCGGCTGTTCATGAAAGGCATCTGGGACAACGCAGCAGGCACCTTTGCCAACGCCGCAACCTTCAGCAAGGGCGTCGTGATTCCGGAAATCGTGTTTGCAGCATTCCAGGCGACCTTTGCGGCCATCACCTGCACGCTGATCGTCGGCGCCTTCGCCGAGCGCATGAAGTTCTCGGCCGTGCTGCTCTTCATGGCGATCTGGTTCACGTTCAGCTATGCCCCCATGGCTCACATGGTGTGGTTCTGGATGGGTCCTGATGCCTACACGGGCAAGGAAGTGGTTGACGCGATGAACGGCAAAGCCGGTTACATCTGGCAGTTTGGCGCGCTTGATTTTGCAGGCGGTACGGTCGTGCACATCAACGCTGCCGTGGCCGGTCTGGTCGGTGCTTTCATGGTGGGCAAGCGTATCGGTTACGGCAAGGAATCCATGGCCCCTCACAGCCTCACGCTGACCATGGTCGGTGCAGCCTTGCTGTGGGTCGGCTGGTTCGGTTTCAACGCCGGCTCTGCACTGGAAGCCAACGGCTTTGCAGCACTGGCCTTCATCAACACCCTGGGTGCTACCGCTGCGGCTGTGCTGGCATGGTGCGTCGGTGAAGCCCTGATGCGTGGCAAGGCCTCGATGCTGGGTGCCGCATCTGGTGCTGTGGCTGGCTTGGTGGCCATCACGCCAGCAGCCGGCAACGTCGGCATCGGCGGCGGCCTGGTCATCGGTCTGGCGGCAGGCTTTGCCTGCCTCTGGGGTGTGAACGGGTTGAAGAAGTTGCTGGGCGCGGACGACTCGCTCGACGTGTTCGGCGTGCATGGCATCGGCGGTATCCTGGGTGCGCTGCTGACGGGTGTGTTCAACTCCCCAAGCCTGGGTGGTCCCGGCTATGTGGCTGACTGGGTAACGGCCACCGGCGTGACCGCTGCTGACTTCTCCATCGTGTCACAAGTGTGGATTCAGGCCAAGGCCGTGCTGATCACGGTGGTGTGGTCGGGTGTGGTGTCCTTTATCGCCTACAAGATTGTTGACCTGACGATAGGTCTGCGTGTGAGCGAAGAAGACGAGCGTGAAGGTCTGGACATTACCTCACACGGTGAAACCGCCTACAACCGCTGATTGAACAGAAGGACTGCCTGAAAACAGTCCTCTTGATTGACGGGAATCTCCTTTGGATGTTCAGCCCGCTGGCGCAAGCCGGTGGGCTGTTTTTTTTGCCTGTACAGTGCGCACTGACAGAACTGAAAGAGACGAGTCCACAAGAGGAGACACCACATGACCTGGCAAACCGTCGTTGCACAACCCAGTGAGTTGGGAGAGTCCCCTTTCTGGCACCCCGATGAGCAGATGCTTTACTGGGTGGACATTCCCGGCAAGCAGATTCATCGAGCCAATGTGTTCATGGGCACGGTGGAAAGTTGGGCCATGCCCACAGAGCCCGGCTGCATCGCGCCCGCGCGGACGCAGGGAGAAGCCAGCGGCCTGGTCATTGCGCTGCGCGACGGCATTTACCGCGCGCGGCGATGGGGCGGCGCGCTGCAGCGGCTCGTGCTGGCCGACCATGACACCGCCACAACCCGCTTTAACGACGGCAAAGCCGACCCGCTGGGCCGCTTCTGGGCAGGCACCATGTACGAGCCGCGCGATGCCGCCAAGGCACAGCTTTTTTCAATGGATTGCCGCAACGGCCATGCGCCCGTGATGGAACTCAAAGTTGGCAATGCCATCATTGCCAACGGACTGGCCTGGTCGCCCGACGCCGCCACCGTCTATTGGACCGATACGCCCCGCCACACCATTCGCGCCTGGGACTGGGAGGGTGAAAGCAACGCCATGACCCATGAGCGGGTGTTCCGGCAGTGGCCTGGACAGCCCGAGGGCTGGCAGGCCGGAATGCCTGGCTACGGTGGCCGGCCCGACGGCGCCGCCGTGGATGTACAGGGTAACTATTACGTGGCCATGTTCGAAGGCGCCCGGATCCTCAAGCTTTCGCCCGCTGGTGAGGTGCTGGCCGACATTCCGGTGCCGGCCCAGTGCCCGACCATGCCGTGCTTTGGCGGGGACGACCTGAAAACGCTTTACCTCACGACGGCGCGCTACAAGCGCTCTGCCCAGGAACTGCAAACCTGGCCGAACTCGGGCTGTGTGTTCTCCCTGCGGGTCGATGTGCCCGGTCTGCCGGTGAATTTCTTTAAAGACTGAGGCTCTGATGGCGTGTGTACATGTCCGCCTGTCGCTATTTAATTCATAGCTGCCTGCGCCCGTCAATATTGGGTAGAAAGCCATTTTTATGCTTCTCGATAGGTCGGGTCGGCGCAGCGTAAGCCGACATCAGCGTTCGCCGTTTCAAGCCGTGCCTGTGGGGTCACGCCCTGCGGGCTAACCCGCCCGACGTGGCGACGCAGCTGCAAAAAACCGAACAAGCCGCGTTCAAAAAAATCAAAGTTGCTGCCGTCGTAGCCGCTTACTATGCTTCCCATGGCTTCAGACACTGATTTGACAAGTTCAATCGCCGCGCAGGTGCGCGCCGCCGCCGCTGCAGGCACGCCCTTGCGCATTCGCGGCGGCGGCAGCAAAGACTTTTATGGGCAAGCCCTGACAGGGAAAGTCCTTGACATGAGCAGGTTCGCCGGGGTGATCAGCTACGAGCCCAGCGAGCTGGTTGTCACCGCACGCGCCGGCACTCCGCTGGCCGAACTGGAAGCCCTGCTGGCAACCCAGGGCCAGTGCCTGCCATTCGAGCCGCCGCACTTTCAGGTCAGAGCGCCCGCCTCACCCGACCCGCTGACGGAGCCGTCGGCACAAGCCACCAGCGGCGCGACCGTGGGTGGCATGGTGGCCGCCGGCTTGAGCGGCCCGGCCCGTGCCAGCGCCGGCGCCGTGCGCGACTTCGTGCTGGGCGTCAAGCTCATCAACGGCCAAGGCGAGCTGCTGACTTTTGGCGGCCAGGTGATGAAAAACGTGGCCGGTTACGACGTCTCGCGCCTGATGGTGGGCGCCATGGGCGCGCTCGGGCTGCTGACCGAGATTTCTCTCAAAGTGCTCCCCGTCGCCCCAGCCGAGGCGACGCTGGTGTTTGAACTGGACCAGGCCAGCGCCCTGGCCCAGCTGCACCGCTGGGGCGGACAAGCGCTGCCGCTGAACGCC
Source organism: Polaromonas sp. UBA4122 (assembly GCA_002381615.1). GTDB lineage: Bacteria > Pseudomonadota > Gammaproteobacteria > Burkholderiales > Burkholderiaceae_C > Polaromonas. Next base: position 55,837 of record DFWY01000002.1, read on the forward strand.
AGTTGCTGGGTGCGTGACGACAGCGCCGCCGCCCGCCCGGAGCTGCTGTTTGTGCGGCTGCGCGGCGCCGTGGCGGCGGTCGAATCGGCCTGCCGCAAGATGACGCAGGACGTGCCCGGCACGCGCCTGGACAACGCGGTTGCCGGGCCCGACTGGCAAGCCTGCCGCGACTTGCGCCTGCCCTTCTTCACCACCGCTTCACCTGACTTGGGCCTGTGGCGCCTGAGCCTGCCCCAAACCGCGCCCCCACTGGATCTGCCCTACGCGCAATTGATCGAGTGGCATGGCGGCCAGCGCTGGCTGTGGGCGCCCCGGTCGGCGCAAACGCAAGTTCGCCAAGCGGCGACCGACGTTGGCGGAACCGCTACACTTTTCATAGCTTCTTGCGTAGATAGCACGGGGGCTAGAGGTCGATTTCACCCATTAAAATCACCACTGGACCGGATTCACCAGCGTCTCAAAGCCGAGTTTGACCCGGCCGGCATCTTCAACCGTGGCCGCCTTTACCCCGAGTGGTAGGCGGTGGAAACTCACAAGCTATGTTTTATTCGTCATCGCGAGCGCAGCGTGGCGATCCA
>DFWY01000169.1:0-2819 GCA_002381615.1 Polaromonas sp. UBA4122
CGCGCCACATCTCTACTCTACGCAAAGCCGCCGGTCAATGCGGATTCCTTCAATGACTCCTTTGCCAGCGGGAGCGGGTATTCGCCAACGGCAGCTTTCTGGTAACCCACTTCGCTTCCAATCAGCAGCCTATCGTGGCCTTCAGCACTGTGCCCAATGCCGTCATTGGCGAGAACAGAGAGCTGACGTTCATCAGCGTTTCGGAAAATTGGAAGCAGTCACCCGAAGGCCGAGAGCAGTTTTTTCAGGTGATCGGCTCTCTTACAGCTACAAGGGCTTCCCACATGGGAATCACCTCGTAATATCTGTCGCTGTCGATTGGGTGCAAGGCATGTGGACGGCGATGCTACAAACGGTCATGAATGCAAGCCTTGTTCTTGCGGACCCTGATGAAAGACGCGCGCCGGGGGCTCCATTCGAAAGTCGGGGATCAGTGTGACTTCTCATACTGTTAGACTTCAGTTGACACTCGCGTCATTCGCTTCGCGACGGCGCAAGATCTGGAAAACCTCCGCGCCTGCACCGCAAATATCGAACACGCCGCACAATTTGACACCCAGGTCGACATGTTCGAGGCTGATATTGCGTTCCACCAAGGTATCTATCAAGCGGCCCATCATGAACGCCTTTTGCAAGCTTGTCTGGGGATGCGGTTCCAGATCGCGCTTCTATTACTAAACCGGCAGGGCATCGATTCAAATTACCGTAGCCAGCTGACGCGCGAACATTGGGCGCTTTTTGATGCGATTAACAGCCGCGATTTGGGCCTGGCGACCGACCTGATCACCCGCCATATTGATGAGGCCGCATCGAAGGTCTTTGCCAGGCTTGCTGGGCCCACACCCCTTGATCCGCACTGACTGACCGCTGTTCCGGGGGGGGTCAGTGAAAACCCGGCCCGCACCGCTATTTGACATTTCCCCGCCTCCTCCTTAGGAATGTTAGCATTGCGAAATTAACAGACGACAGGACGAAATGGGCAGGATCGAAGACAAATTTGCCATGCTTGCAACCGATAATGCACCGGGGCAAGAGGGGCGTCAAAAGGCCGCCGATCTTGGTCCTTTGCTACGCGGCGGCCCGATTGAAGGCAGGCCCGTTGATTTTTCGCATGGCGATGTCAATGCGTTCGAACCCACCCCCGGCGCATTTGACGCCTTTGTCGCGGGTGTCGAAACCGGTGCTGACCAAGCCTATACCGAATACCGCGGCAAAAAGAACATCCGCGACCATCTTGCCGCCAAACTTGCCGATTTCACCGGCGCACCTGTCTCGTCTGACAATGGGCTGATCATCACCCCGGGCACCCAGGGCGCGCTTTTCCTGGCCATCGCATCAAGTGTTTCAGCAGGCGACAAAGTCGCGATTGTGCAACCCGACTATTTCGCAAACCGTAAGCTTGTTCAATTTTTCGGCGCCGAGATCGTGCCCGTTAAGCTGAACTATCTTGCCGCAACCGAACATGCGGGCCTCGATTTGGGGCAGCTGGAAGATGCTTTCAAAGCCGGGGCCAAGGTTTTTGTTTTCTCCAATCCGAACAACCCGGCGGGCGTGATTTACTCTGACAGTGAAATCAACGATATCGCGCGTCTGGCACAGGCTTACGACGCCACAGTGATCGTTGATCAGCTCTATTCCCGGCTCCTTTATCAGGGCAGCCACTATACGCATCTGCGGGCCAACCCCCATGCCCCCGAAAATGTGATCACCATCATCGGCCCCTCCAAGACGGAATCTCTCAGCGGTTACCGCGTGGGCGTTGCCTTTGGGTCGGCGGCGCTGATTGACCGGATGGAAAAGCTTCAGGCCATCGTGTCCTTGCGGGCCGGGGGCTACAGCCAATCGGTGCTTCGGACGTGGTTTGCGGAACCCGCCGGTTGGATGCAGGAACGGATTGCCCTCCATCAGGCGATCCGCGACGCTTTGCTTGCCAGGCTCCGCGCTGTTGATGGGCTGGATGCCCGCACCCCGCAAGCGGGCAGCTATCTGTTCCCGCGCCTGCCTGAACTCGCCGTGCCCACCCAGACCTTTGTCACCATCTTGCGCCATCAGGCCGGCGTGATTGTCACCCCCGGGGCGGAATTTGGCCCCCATTCAACCGACAGCATCCGCTTTAACTTTTCGCAAGATCGTGAGGCGGCGGTTCATGCGATCGAGCGCACCTGCGCCCTGATAGAACGGTATCGGAAATGACACGACCCCCAGTTCCGCAAGGAAACTATGTCGCCGCCAAGCGGCATGGAGACCTGATCTATACCTCGGGTATGACACCCCGAGACAACGGGGTATTGATGTTCAAGGGCGCGGTAAACCCAACCGCCCCGGTGGAAACCTATCAAGCGGCTGTCGAGCTTGCGACGAAAAATGCCCTGACCTCCGCACGCCTTCTGGCGGCTCCGCACGAAAGGGTCGCGGGTGTTCTCAGCCTGACGGTCTATATCGCCGCTGAACCGGAATTTACCGCACATGCACGTTTGGCCGATTTTGCTTCGACCTATCTCCAGCGTGAAATCGGTGACGAAGGGATCGGATGCCGGGCAGCCATCGGGGTTTCAACCCTACCGGGCAATGCGCCAGTCGAAATCAAACTTATCGCCATCATTGCCAATCAGGCGTAACCCCATCGTCGGGTTTGGAGCGACCAGTTCGAAATACTCTACAGCCGCATTCAGTGGCCATTCGCTGTGGTGTTCAGGCTGAATGGCAGGTACAGCCTGCTAGGCCAGCGATATGGACCGCTAAAAATAATGCAGACTTAAGTGAAACAGATGTCGAAGTCGCGCACAGTTGGTTCAATCGCTTTCGCAAACTGCTGGTGC
>DFWY01000169.1:3105-52864 GCA_002381615.1 Polaromonas sp. UBA4122
AACATTATTTACGGATAAGTTCTAAGACTCGACAGTAATTGACTGTTTTGAGGCGCGTGGTTTATCCCGAATGCCGTCCTCCAAGGTAGGGGGCACTTCAGCCGGCACTCCCTGTATGGGCCGATGGCGCTCCCCAAGGTTTTGGCCTTGGACGCGGAAATAAATGGCCGGCAAAAAAAGCCACCCAAGGTGGCTTTGCGTGAGACGAGCGGTTTTTCCCAAGACGGCCGAACCGCCGCGCGCTTGCGTGGCTTACAGCCCCGCCGCTGCACGCAGCGCTGCCGCCCGATCCGTGCGCTCCCAGGTGAACTCGGGCTCGTCGCGGCCGAAGTGGCCGTAAGCGGCGGTTTTTTCGTAGATGGGGCGCAGCAGGTCGAGCATCTGGATGATGCCTTTTGGGCGCAGGTCAAAGTGTTCGTTGACCAGTTCCGAAAGTTTCTCGTCAGAGATCACGCCGGTGCCTTCGGTGTACACCGTCACGTTCATGGGCTTGGCCACGCCGATGGCATAGGCCACCTGGATCTGGCACTGCTTGGCCAGGCCCGCAGCCACGATGTTCTTGGCCACGTAGCGCGCGGCGTAAGCAGCCGATCGGTCTACCTTGCTGGGGTCTTTGCCGCTGAAGGCGCCGCCGCCGTGCGGGCAGGCGCCGCCGTAGGTGTCCACAATGATCTTGCGGCCAGTCAAGCCGCAATCGCCCTGCGGGCCACCCACCACAAAGCGGCCGGTCGGGTTGATCAGGTATTTGGTGCCCTTGAGCCATTCCTTGGGCAGCACGGGCTTGATGATCTCTTCGATGATGGCCTCAACGAACGAAGCCTTCATCTTGTGCGGGGTTTCGCTCTGGTCGGGGCTGTGCTGGCTGGACAGCACCACGGTGTCGATGCTGTGGGGCTTGCCGTCAACATAGCGCATGGTGATCTGACTCTTGGCGTCAGGGCGCAGGAAAGGCAGGCGGCCGTCCTTGCGCAACTGGGCCTGGCGCTCGACCAGGCGGTGCGCATAGTAAATCGGCGCGGGCATCAGCTCGGGCGTCTCGTCGCAGGCGTAGCCGAACATCAGGCCCTGGTCGCCAGCACCGGTGTTCAGGTGGTCGTCGCTGGCATGGTCCACGCCCTGCGCGATGTCGTTGCTTTGCTTGTCATAGGCCACCAGCACGGCGCAACCCTTGTAGTCGATACCGTACTCGGTGTTGTCGTAGCCGATGCGTTTGAGGGTGTTGCGCGCGACCTGGATGTAGTCGACATGCGCGTTGGTGGTGATCTCGCCAGCCAGCACCACCAGGCCGGTGTTGGTCAGGGTTTCAGCGGCGACGCGCGAGCGCGGGTCCTGCTTGAAGAGCGCGTCGAGGATTGCGTCGGAAATCTGGTCAGCCACCTTGTCGGGATGGCCTTCGGAGACGGATTCGGATGTAAAGAGAAAATCGTTCGCCATTGCGTACACTCCATTAGGTTAGTCGGCGCGTTGCCGGCTGGGGTGCCTCGGCGAACGCTTTAGCAGTTTGGTTTAATGTCGCCCTGCAAGTTGTTCAGTAACTCGGCGACAGCTGAAATTATAAGACGCCTTGTAAGCCACCATGGTTTTGACTGGATTTGCCTTTCAACGTCGCTTACCTTTCCCTGTTTCCCTTAAAGCTCTTAACGCCCTTACATGCTCTGGTTATTCCGTTTCTTCTCCGTCTGGCCGCTGGCTGCCTTGCACGCACTGGGCGGCATGCTGGGCTGGCTGGTCTGGGCCATGAGCCCGCGCTACCGTGCGCAGTTTCGGGCGAACGTGGCGCAGGCGGGCCTGTCGTTTGAGGCCGCCCGGCCGGCGATTGCCGAGGCCGGGCGTTTTGTCGCCGAGCTGCCCAAGCTGTGGATGCGCCCCCCTTCGCAGTCTTGCCTGGCGAACGTCCAAGTCGAGGGCCAGTCCCATGTGGAGCAGGCTTTTGCGCAGGGCCGGGGCGTGATTTTCTTTGGACCGCACTGCGGCAGTTTTGAGCTGGGGCCGCAGGCGCTGGCCGAGCTTTACGGACCCCTTCACGGCCCCATCACCGCCATCTACCGGCCGGCCCGCAAGGCCTGGCTGGCCCAGCTGGAGCGAATGGCCCGCGACCGCCCGAATCTCACCGTGGTACCCGCCAGCCTCAGTGGCATCCGCCTGATGCACAAAGCCCTGAAGGCCAATCGGGCTGTGGCCCTGTTGACGGACCAGGTGCCACCGGAGGGCCTGGGGATCTGGGCGCCTTTTTTTGGCCGACCCGCCTACACCATGACACTGGCGGCCCGGCTGGCATTGCAAAGCGGAGCGGTCTTGCTGCCCGTGAGTTGTGAGCGCCTGCCCCGCGGGCGGGGTTATGTGCTGAAAATCTGGCCGGCGGTGGCGGGCCTGGAAGCCCACGGCAAATCCGATATGCGGCACGCCGTGACGCTGATCAACCAGGCGATTGAGGCCATCGTGCTGAGCCAGTCGGGTCAATATTTGTGGGGCTATGCGCGCTACAAGACACCACGCAAGGAAGTCCTTTGATGCCCCGTCAGCTGACCCGATGTTTCAGTTATGTCACGACCCGGGCGAGTATCGCATTCATGCAGGGGCTGGCCCTCTTGCCGCTGTCCTGGATCCGGGCCTTGGGCGCAGGGCTGGGCTGGGTCTTGTATGCCTTGGTCGGGTCACGCCGGCGGGTGGTGCAAACCAATTTTTCCTTGTGTTTCCCGGAACGCTCCGAGGCCGAGCGGCGCAAGCTCACGCAACAGACCTTTGTCTATTTCGCGCAAGCCTGGCTGGACCGGGCCTGGTTGTGGCATGCGCCCAAGCGCTGGGTGCAGCGGCGGGTGCAGTTGACCGGCGCCGTGAGCGAAGTGGCAGGCACTGACCCGACGGTGATTTTCCTGCCGCATTTTGTCGGCCTGGATGCGGCGTGGGCCGGCATAGCCTTGGCTGTCCCCCGGCTGTCGACTACCATTTACACGGACCAGTCGAACAAGCTGGTAGATCAGTGGATTCTGCGGGGCCGGCAGCGCTTTGGCCACTTGCGCCTGTTTGGGCGGGTTGACGGCGTCAAACCGATTGTGGCCGCGCTACGCGAAGGGCAGCCGCTGTATTTGCTGCCGGACATGGATTTCGGACCTGAAGATTCCGTGTTCGTTCCGTTCTACGGCATTCCGACGGCGACCGTGCCGTCGCTGTCCCGCTTTGCCAGGCTGGGCCGCGCCAAGGTGGTGCCGCTGTTGCCACGCATCACCCCGGCGGGCTACGAGGTGCAGGTGCTGCCTGCTTGGGACGATTTTCCAAGCGACGATGCGGTGCTTGACACCGCCCGCATGAACGCCCGCCTGCAGGATTACATAGCCACCATGCCGGCGCAGTACTACTGGGTCCACAAGCGCTTCAAGACCAGGCCCGAGGGCGAGCCCTCGCTGTATTGAGCCGTGCTGGTGTTGGGGTATTATCCCGGTTTCTTAAGGTTTTTTGGCTTGTAGCCCTTGCAGGACGGGCGTAGTTAGCTATTTTATTGATAGCAATTCGGCGCTGCGCTGCCCCGCTCAGCGCAGGAATTGCTGCAGATAGCTGGCCACCAGCTCGGGCTGTTCATGCACGATCCAGTGCGTCGCGCCTCCCACCCGGCGTAGCATCATTTGCGGCACAAAATCGTCCAGCCCATCCAGCAGGGCTGGGGGCAGGACGGTGTCGTCAGTGGCCCAGATCACCAGCGTCGGAAGGTGGACTTCCAGCATCTCCCGTGGAATCGTCACAGCGGCTGCAGCGGGGTCATTGTGCGGCGGGCCGGGCCGGGGTGGCCGCAAGGGGGAAGCTCGGTAGTCATTGCCGAGCCCCCTCAAGCCCTTGGCCCAAACCGCCCGGTATTGCGCCCTGACCGCTTCGGTCAGCCACGGGTGCGGCCGCGGGCTTCAGGATTCGGTGACGGGCACGACTTTGGGTGGTTTAAGCGGTTTTTCCGGCGGATGCGCCCAGTCCCACAAATGCTGGGCCACCTCTTCAACGCCCTGCCGCTTCAGCGCGGAAAAGAGTTTGACGTCTCCGCCGCCTGCCTGCAGTCGCACAATGGACAGCGCCTTGGCGGCTTCGGTCTTGTTGAGTTTGTCCGACTTGGTCAGCAACACCAGGAACTTGAGCCCTTCGACCACCCGGGGCCGGATCACGTCGAGCAGAATTTCATCGAGTTCCGTCAGCCCCAGGCGCGGGTCGCACAGCAGCACCACGGCCTTGAGATTGTCGCGGGTCTGCAGATAGTTGCCCATCACCTGTTGCCAGCGGTATTTGGCTTCCTTGGGCACGGCCGCATAGCCGTAGCCCGGCAAGTCGGCCAGCACCGCGTCGACCACGCCCTGTTTGCCTAGGCTGAACAGGTTGATGCTTTGCGTGCGGCCCGGCGTTTTCGAGGCAAAGGCCAGCCGGTGTTGCTGCGTCAGGGTGTTGATGCAGGTGGATTTGCCGGCGTTGGAGCGGCCCACGAAAGCGATTTCGGGTACCTCCAGCCGGGGCAGGTGTTGCAGTTCGGGGGCAGTGGTCAGGAATTTGGCTGTGTGCAGCCAGCCCATGGCGATCTTGGGATTGGGTGGGGCCAATGCCCCAGCGGCTTGCGGGCTGGAAGCGGGTGAGGGTGGGGAGGTGGATGAGGTCATGGTCGGGCGGTCTCTGGAGGGCTTGTGGCGTGCGCTTGTATGCGGTAGCGCGTCGGAAGATGGCGAAAGGGCGTCGGCCAGCGGGGTTGTGGCCGGTGCCAGGCTACCGCGGCAAGACTTGAATAATACGAGCTGCCATCAAGCCATTGTAAAATCAGAAAATTATAAGTTTTGCGCGCCAACCCAATTAAAACACCCGATATGAAGCTGTTCGTTACCTCCCTACTGGCCGCCTTGTTGGTCGTGCCTGCTGTGTCGTCATTGGCTGCCGGCGAAACTGCGCCTGTGCATGGCACGGCTGCAGCCCCTGCTGGCGCTGCACCCGCCCAGGTCGCGAAGCCTGATCTGGTCAAGGGTGAGGCCAGCTTTGTGGCGGTGTGCGTCAACTGCCACGGCGCTGGCGGTAACTCCGCAACACCCGCCTATCCCAAGCTGGCGCAACAGCACCCTGAATATCTGGTCAAGCAATTGCAGGAGTTCAAGGCCGGCAAGCGCCAAAACGTCATCATGCTGGGCTTAGCTTCGACGCTTTCTGAAGAGGACATGAGAAATGTCGCCTACTGGGTGACCTCGAACAAAGCCAAACCCGGTTTTGCCAAGGACAAGGATCTGGTGGCGCTCGGTGAGCGCATATACCGTGGCGGCCTGGCTGATCGCCAGATCCCCGCTTGCGCCGGCTGCCACAGCCCGGACGGTGCCGGCATTCCTGCGCAGTATCCGCGCCTGAGTGGGCAGCATGCTGAATACGTGGTGAGCCAACTGACTTCTTTCCGCGACGGTATCCGCAACAACAGCTTGCAGATGACCCAGGTCGCTGCCAAGCTGAACGATCGCGAAATCAAGGCAGTAGCCGACTACATCGCCGGTCTGCGTTAGTCCTAGGCTGGTGTCGCTGGTCAGCGCGTTGGGTTCTTGATTGAACCAAACGCTCGCAACAAACCCTGATGGGGGCGGGTCTATTTCTAAATGGGCTGCCCTTTTTTTTGAGTTAACGACAATCGGGCCTGGCAGTGAACAGCTTTGCCTTCATTGGCGTCAGTATGTTCCTGAGCGGTTTGCACAGCTACGGCACGGTCGCGGAATGATGTAGCGGGTTTGGCAACAGATTCTTGTAACAATGGACACCGTCCCACGACTGCCACTACAACGAGGACAGCATCATGTTGATCAAAACCAGTCACGACGGCTTTTGCCATCCGGTCGCCAGCGAGATCACGACCCAGCGCGTTTATGAGGGGCGCCGCGACCTGATAAAACTGATGGCCACGGGTGCCGCGGGCGCGGCGCTGGCAAGCTGGGCGGGGCGTCAGGCCCTGGCGCAGACTGCGCAAAAGCCGGGCAAGCTGGCGGCGTTGCCCGGTGGAAAATCAGCAGTTGCCGGCGCGCTGACCATGGAAAAAGTCACTGATTACAAAGACGCGACGACGTACAACAACTATTACGAGTTTGGTACTGGCAAGTCCGACCCGGCCAGAAATGCCCATACGCTGCCAACCAAGCCCTGGTCAGTCGCGGTGGAAGGTCTGGTCAAGCAGCCGAAAACTTACACTCTGGAAGATCTGATCAGGCTCAGTCCGCAGGAAGAACGCATCTACCGCCTTCGCTGTGTGGAAGGCTGGTCCATGGTGATTCCCTGGGTGGGCTATTCGCTGTCTGAACTGATCAAGAAGGTCGAGCCGCTGGGCAGCGCCAAATACGTCGAGTTCGTGACCCTGGCCGATCCCAAAACCATGCCTAGTGTGGGTTCGAGTGTGCTGGATTGGCCCTATGTCGAGGGCTTGCGGCTTGACGAGGCGATGCATCCCCTGGCGCTGCTGACGTTTGGCATGTATGGCGAAGTGCTGCCCAACCAGAATGGCGCGCCTGTGCGTCTGGTTGTGCCCTGGAAATACGGTTTCAAAAGCGGCAAGAGCATCGTCAAAATCCGCTTTACCGACAAAGAGCCGCGCACCGCATGGAACAAGGCTGCCGCGCAGGAATATGGTTTCTATTCCAACGTCAATCCCACGGTGGACCACCCGCGCTGGAGCCAGGCAAGCGAGCGGCGTATTGGTGAGGATGGGCTGTTTGCCAAAAAGCGCAAAACCCTGATGTTCAACGGCTACGAGTCGCAGGTTGCTCAGCTGTATGCCGGTATGGATCTCAAGAAGTTATTCTGAACGTCGCTTACCGCGTCGGTGCGCGATTTTTGAGTGCTGCACAAGCCGCGTTGCGCCATGAACAAACTGCTTCTTCATCCGTTCGCCAAGCCCGTCGTTTTTATCGCGTGCTTGCTGCCCTTTGCCTGGCTGTTTTACAGCGCGGTGACCAACCAGTTGGGGGCCAATCCGGCGGAGGCGCTGATTCGCTCCATGGGCGACTGGACGCTGCGCTTTATCTGCATCGTGCTGGCGGTCACGCCCCTGAGGGTCATCAGCGGCACGCCTGCGCTGGCGCGCTTTCGCCGCATGCTGGGTCTTTTTGCCTACTTTTATGTCGTCATCCACCTGCTGAGCTACAGCTGGTTTGACATGGGTTTCGACGTTCCCGCTATTGCCAAAGACATCGCCAAGCGGCCCTTCATCCTGGTGGGGTTTTCGGCGTTTGTGCTGCTCACGCCCCTGGCCGCCACATCGTTCAATGCCGCCATCAAGGCCATGGGTGCCAAACGCTGGCAATGGCTGCACAAGCTGGTCTATTTGATTGCCGCTTTGGGCTTGCTGCACTTCTTCTGGATGCGCGCCGGCAAAAACAACTTCACTGAAGTGTTTGTGTATGCCGCGATCATTGCGCTGCTGCTGGGCTGGCGTGTGCCGCAGTTCTTAAGGAAAAAGAGGCTGCAGCCCATATACAGCGGGAATACAAAGCTATCGTAATAATAGCAATTCAGTTTTCTGAAGGCGATCCCGGCGTTGTGCCCTGTTGGCTTTAGGCCGTCACCAGCTGTTCCTGGCGCATCTGGTCCTGTACGTTTTCGCGCCGACGGATCAGGTGCACCTGGCTGCCATCGATCAGCAGCTCGGCGGCGCGGCCGCGGGTGTTGTAGTTGCTGGCCATGCTCATGCAGTAAGCCCCGGCTGACAGTACCGCCAAATGGTCGCCGGCCGCAACGCTCAGGGCGCGGTCATGGCCAATCCAGTCTCCGCTTTCGCACACCGGGCCCACCACGTCGTACGTGGCCTCCACGGCTCCTGTGCCCCGCAGTGCGACGGGGACGATGGCATGAAAAGCCTGGTACAGGGCCGGGCGCGGCAAGTCGTTCATGGCGGCATCGATGATGCAGAAATTTTTCTGCTCGCCAGGCTTCAGGTACAACACCTCGGTCAGGCAGACACCGGCATTGCCGACCAGCGAGCGTCCCGGCTCAATCATCAGTTTTTTGCCGCCATAGCCGCGCGCATCCAGTTTGGCCAGCAGCAGCCGCCAGAGCGCGTCAGCCGCGGGCGGGGCGTCATCGTTGTAATTGATGCCCAGCCCGCCGCCAAAGTCGATGTGCGCCAGCGGAATGCCTGCCGCTTCAATGGCTGTGACCAGATCAAGCACCCGGTCCATGGCGTCAAGATACGGGGCGGTATCGGTGATCTGCGAACCGATATGGCAGTCGATACCGACGACCTGCAGGCCCTTCAGGGAAGCCGCGTGCTGGTAAATGCGCAGTGCGTCCTCGTGGGCAACGCCGAACTTGTTGCCTTTCAGGCCTGTGGAAATATAGGGATGCGTCTTGGGGTCGACATTCGGATTGACCCGAATGCTCACCGGCGCGCGCAGATTCATTGTGCTCGCTACGCTGGACAGCACCTCCAGTTCGGCTTCGCTTTCGACATTGAAGCAGCCAATACCGGCCGTCAGCGCCTGGCGCATCTCGGTGCGCGTTTTACCGACGCCGGAAAAAATGATTTTTTGGGCGTCACCGCCTGCGGCCAGCACACGCTCCAGCTCGCCGCCCGACACAATGTCAAAGCCGCAACCGGCCTGGGCAAACACTTGCAGCACACCCAGCGATGAGTTGGCTTTCATGGCGTAGCAGATCTGCGCATCGCGCCCCGCAAAACCGCGCTGGTAAGCCGCCAGGGCCGACAGCATGGCGGCTTTGGAATACACAAAAAGTGGCGTGCCATGCTCCCGGGCCAGCGTTGAGAGCGCCACGTTTTCGACCTGAAGCGAGTCGTTGCGATAGGCCACAAAAGGGTGGCCGGGGAGTGCCACTGGTACGGCCTGGGTCACGGGATGATTCATTTTGATGCTGACGCCGGGGAAGCGGGTACGGCCACCGCAGGTGCCGTGGCCGGATTGACATGGGTGGGGATGCTCGCGGGCGGCACCTTGGGCGGTACCGGTAGGAAGAGCGGGCCTTTCTGGCCGCAACCGGCCAGCGCTGCAGCGCCAACCACAACAGCAACAAGGCCATGCCTGAGTGCAAATGCGTGAAGGCGACCTAAAATTTGGACTGAAAAAACCATATTGGGATTGTAATGACGGACCTTGAATACCAGGACCTGGCCGAGAGCATGCTGAAAGCGATCGAGCTGGCCTGCGACCGGATCAATGATGATACCGACGCTGACATTGACAACCAGCGGACCGGCGGCATGATCACGCTGACGTTTTCAAACCGCAGCCAGATCGTCATCAATTTGCAAAAGCCGCTGCAGGAAATCTGGATGGCCGCCAAGGCGGGCGGGTTTCACTATAAATTCAATAGCAATCAGTGGACGGATACCAAGGACTCCAGCGAATTTTTCGCCAAGCTGTCGCGTTACGCCAGTGAGCAGGCAGGGCAGCCGCTGGTATTCAAGGCGCCTGCCTGATTCGCTGCCTGCCTGAACGCGCAAGAAACAAACGGGCCCCGCGCAGGGACCTGTCGCCACACTGTTATGTCCTGATCAGTTTTTGAACAGATCCAGTATCCGTTTCTTTTCATCGGAGGGCGGCAGCACCTCAATCGAGCCGCCTGGCTGGCCTGTCGCCGCCGGGTCCTGTAGGCCCACGCTACTGACCCCAGAGCCCTTGGCGTACTCGTTGTAGTACCACTCGCCGGCTACGTTGACCACGCCTTCAGGCGGCGAGTATTCGGTGACTGGCACACCTTTGAGGGCGTATTCCATGAAGTTGATCCAGATGGGCAGGCTCAGGCCGCCGCCGGTTTCCCGATCGCCGAGCTTTTTGGGTGTGTCGTAACCCATCCAGACCGCTGCCATGAGCGTCGGCTGAAAACCCACGAACCAGGTGTCTATCGAGTCGTTGGTGGTGCCGGTTTTGCCAAAAATATCAGGGCGCTTGAGTGTCGCTTGCGCCTTGGCTGCCGTACCAGAACGCGCCACTTCCTGCAGCAGGCTGTCCATGATGAAGGCATTGCGCGCATCGATACCTCTGGCCGACTCATTCAGCTCGGGTGCTTTGGTCTCTAACAGGACCTTGCCGCGCTGGTCGCTGATCTTTGTGATCAGGTAGGGGTTGACGCGGTAGCCCCCATTGGCAAAAACCGAAAACGCCGTGGCCATCTGCATGGGCGTGACAGAACCAGCGCCCAGTGCCATGGTGAGGTAGGCCGGGTGTTTTTCTGCTTCGAAGCCGAAACGGGTGATCCAGTCTTGTGCGTACTGGGTGCCTATGGCCTGCAGGATACGGATGGAAATCATGTTTTTTGACTTCTTCAAGCCGGTCCGCAAAGTCATGGGTCCCTCGAAGTTGCCGTCGTAGTTCTTGGGCTCCCACGGCTGGCCGCCCGTGACGCCAGCGTCGAAAAACAGCGGCGCGTCGTTGACCACGGTAGCCGGAGTAAAACCCTTCTCCAGCGCGGCCGAATAAATAAAGGGCTTGAAGCTGGATCCCGGCTGACGCCAGGCCTGGGTGACATGGTTGAACTTGTTTTTCTCGAAATCAAACCCGCCGACCAGCGCGCGGATGGAGCCATCACGCGGATCCAGTGCTACAAAAGCACCTTCAACTTCAGGCAGTTGGGTAATTTCCCAGGTGTTTTTGGGGGTTTTGGCAACGCGAATCAGCGCACCGCGGCGGATTTTGATGTTGGGACCGGCCTTGTCGGCCAAGCCGGACTGCGCAGGCTTGAGGCCTTCTCCCGTGATCTCAACCGTTTCGCTGTTCTGGCGCATCGCCAAAATCCGCTTAGGATTGGCCTCCAGCACCACGGCCGACATCACGTCACCGTTATCGGGGTTGTCAGCCAGTGCTTCGTCAATCGCATCTTCCGTCTCCTGGGGATTGGCGGGCAGGTCGATGAATTTTTCAGGTCCCCGGTAGATTTGCCGGCGCTCATAGTCCATGATGCCCTTGCGCAAGGCCTTGTAGGCCACGGTCTGGTCGGTGGCGCGCAAGGTGGTGTAAACATTTAGCCCGCGGGTATAGGTTTCGTCGCCGTACTGGTTGTAAACCAGCTGGCGCACGGTTTCAGCCACGTATTCAGCATGCACACGACCTGCGTCAGGCCCGGTTTTGACCTTGATCTCTTCCTCGTTGGCGGCCTTGGCCTGATCGGCCGTGATGAAGCCGTTTTCTTCCATGCGCTGAATGATGTAGAGCTGGCGGGCTTTAGCACGCTTGGGGTTGACGATGGGGTTGTACGCCGAAGGTGCTTTCGGCAGGCCGGCCAGCATGGCGGCTTCGGCAATTGAAATGTTCTTGAGTGGCTTGCCAAAGTAAGCCTCCGAGGCAGCCGCAAAGCCGTAGGCCCGGTTTCCCAGAAAAATCTGGTTCATGTAGATCTCAAGAATCTGGTCTTTGGTGAGGAGATGCTCCAGCTTGAAGGTCAGCAGAATTTCATAAATCTTGCGGGTATAGCTTTTTTCGGCTGACAGGTAAACATTGCGGGCGACCTGCATGGTGATGGTGGATGCGCCCTGGCTTTTTGCGCGGCCCATATTGGCAAGGCCGGCTCGGATCACGCCAAGGTAATCCACGCCGCCATGCGAGAAAAAGCGCGCGTCCTCGACAGCCAGCACGGCGTCTTTCATGACTTGGGGAATATCCTTGATGGGGGTGAGACTGCGGCGCTCTTCGCCGAACTCGCCAATCACCACACCATCTGCAGAATAGACGCGCAGCGGCAGTTTGGGCCGGTAGTCGGACAAATCCGAAATATCTGGCAGATTGGGGTAGGCGACCGACAGCGCGACGGCCACAAACAGGAGGATGCCGACAACACCCGCCAATGCCAGACCAAGGCTCCATAAAGAGAGCTTGATTAACCAGCGCTGCCAGGAGGTCTGCGTCACAGGGCTGGAGTTTGAGTTGGAAGAGGAGGTCTTGGAGGGATTAGAGGGCATGTAGACAATCGTAAAGTCGCGTGGGCATTATAAAAAACCCGGAAACCCGGACGTATCAGGCGCCCGCCAAAACGCCACACTGTTACATTTACAGACAGTACTTTGCCCTGGCCTGCACCGGCACGGTCCGTCAAGACCGTCTGCTTTTGACAACGCTCTTGATGCGTGAAACAGGAAAAATCCTTACTGCACAAAGATCTCACTGCTACTATTCAAGTAATTTCTTAAGTATGCAGGGCTACATATTAGCCGTCATTTGGGGACCGCCTTGATCTCTCTGGGATCGTTATCCAACCGTCAACAGCCCGCTTTGCTGGGTCTCGATATCAGTTCGTCCAGTGTCATGCTGGTGGAGTTGAGTCGTGACAAGGCCGGTAACCTGGTGCTTGATCGCTGTGCGATTGAGCCGCTGGAGCATGGCTGGATCACCGATGGCAATATCGAGAAATTCGACGAGGTGGCCGATGCCGTGCGCCGCTTGGTCAAAAAGAGCGGGACGCGCACCAGGAACGTGGCGATGGCGCTGCCGGCCTCCGCGGTCATTAGCAAAAAAATCATCCTCCCTGGCGGCCTGAGTGATGCCGAACTTGAAGTCCAGGTCGAATCCGAGGCCAATCAATACATTCCCTTCTCGCTCGATGAGGTCAGCCTGGATTTCTGTGTGGTGGGCCCCAGTGCTACGTCCAGCGGTGACGTCGAAGTGCTGATTGCTGCTTCGCGCAAGGAAAAGGTGCAGGACAGGCAGGGTCTGGCGGAAGCTGCCGGGCTGAAACCCATCGTGATCGATGTGGAGTCCTATGCTTCGCGCCGGGCAACCGCGCGCCTGATCGAGAACCTGCCCAACAAGAGTGTGGACACCATGGTTGCCCTGTTTGAAGTGGGCGCTTTAACCACCAGCATGCAGGTGATCAGGAACGATGATGTGTTGTACGAGCGCGATCAGGCGTTTGGCGGCGCGCAACTGACGCAGCTGATTGTTCGGCAGTACGGCTTTTCACCTGAAGAGGCGGAGAATAAAAAGCGCAGCGGCGATTTGCCGGAAGACTACGGGTCGGGTGTTCTGAAGCCCTTTGTCGAGAGCATGGCGCAGGAAATTGGCCGTGCGCTCCAGTTCTTTTTTACCAGTACGCCGCATAACAGGGTTGACTATGTGATGCTGGCGGGCGGCTCGTCCGGATTGCCCGGCCTGACCGATGCCGTGACGCAACAGACCTCGTTTGCCTGCCTGCTGGCCAATCCTTTTGAAGGCATGGAACTCGGTGATGGGGTGCGGGAAAAGAAGATGCGGCGTGAGGCATCGTCTTATTTGACCTCTTGCGGTCTGGCTTTGCGGAGGTTCCTGCAGTGATTCTGATCAATCTGCTCCCGCACCGCGAAGCTGCGCGCAAGCGCAGGCGCGAAGTGTTTTTTGCAACGCTTGGCGTGGCCGCGCTGATAGGCGGCCTGATTTGTGGCGCCGTGTATTCCTGGTACCTGGCTCAAATTGAAAGCCAGCGAGGGAAAAATACTTTTCTGAAATCAGAAATTACCCGTCTGGACGGGCAGATCAAGGACATCGCGACTTTGCAGGCTGAGATCGCTTCGCTGCGGGCTCGCCAAAATGCAGTGGAAGATTTGCAGGGAAACCGCAATCTGCCGGTGTACTTGCTGAGCGAGTTGGTCAAGCAACTGCCCGACGGGGTGTACATCAACAGCATGAAGCAGGATAACCAGACCGTCCTGATCACCGGTGTCGCGCAATCCAATGAACGGGTTTCCGAACTATTGCGTAATTTTTCCAATAACAGCCCCTGGTTGACCAAGCCCGAACTGGTTGAAATTACCGCTGGCACGGTTACGCTGAGCCAGCGTGACCAGCGGCGGGTCTCCAATTTCTCCATGCGGGTGGGGCTTAAACGGGCCAGTGACCCGAAAGCGGCCGGTTCCGCCTTGGCCGCTTCGGCTGCATCTGCGTCCTCCAAGCCATGACGCCGGTTTGAACGAGACTGATCATGGCAACAATTCCAAAACCCGCTATCGATTTCGCCGGTATTCAAAGCAGTTTGAAGGCCCAGTTCACCGGTCTTGATCCGAATGATCCGCCTTCCTGGCCCGCTTTGCCGCGTTATCTTCTATTCATTGCCGTCACGGTGTTTGTCGTCGTTGCGCTCTGGTTTCTATGGTTGAACTCCTCTAATGAAGAGTTGACGGCAGAAAAAGCCAAAGAGGTTCAACTGAAAGAAGACTACAAGAAGAAGCTGGTGCAGGCGGTCAATCTGGACGCCTTGAAGAAGCAGCGCGAACAAGTCCAGCAGTATGTGACGCAGCTTGAAAAGCAGTTGCCCAGCAAGGCTGAAATGGATGCGCTGTTGTCTGATATCAACCAGGCTGGTCTGGGTCGCAGCCTGCAGTTCGAGTTGTTCCGGCCGGGTCAAGTGAGCGTTAAAGAGTATTACGCCGAGTTGCCGATTGCGGTGCGTGTAACGGGCCGCTACCACGATATGGGGGCTTTTGCTGCCGATATTGCCAATCTTTCCCGCATTGTGACCTTGAATAATCTGAGCATTACACCGGGCAAGGATGGCAATTTGGTCATGGACACCACGGCCAAAACTTTCCGTTATCTGGACAGCGAAGAGGTGGCTTTGCAGCGCAAGAGTGCTCCCGTCAAGGGAGCAAAAAAATGAGATTCACCCACTATGCGCTGGCCGCAAGCCTGACGCTGATTTTATTTGGAATGGCGGGTTGCGGCGGCTCATCCGATCAGGAAGAGTTGCAGCAGTGGATGACAGAGCAGCGCAATGCGACCCGACCCAAGGTAGAGCCCCTGCCGGAGCCCACCAAATTCTCGCCGCAAGCCTATGGCCAAGAGGGCTCGATCGAGCCTTTCAGCAACCAGAAACTGGCACAAGCCCTGAAGCGCGATTCCAACCAGGTGACAGCCAATGCGGCGCTGATAACGCCGGAGCTAAGCCGGCGCAAAGAAGCTCTGGAGGCATCCCCTCTGGACGCCGTTGTCATGGTCGGCAGCCTGATTAAAGGCGGCCAGCCCGTGGCACTGGTTCGGGTTGACAACCTGATCTACCAGGTTCGAGCCGGCAACTATCTTGGCCAGAACTATGGCCGCATCACCAAGGTGACGGAGACCAGTCTTTCCTTGCGTGAAATCGTGCAAGACGCTGCGGGCGAATGGATAGAGCGGCCAGCGACTTTACAGCTTTTAGAGGGATCAAAATGAACAAGCAGACATGGGCATTAGAGGCGGAGGCGATGCGAGGTGGCCTGCGGCATTTGCTTGGACTTGTGTTGCGCTGCGCGTCACTCATGGTGGCACTGTTTGCGACCACCATGCCGTTAATGGCGCAAGCGCAAAATGCCATCCAGGCCGTTTCCGGCTCAGTTCAGGGCGGCACCGAAGTGATCCGGATCGATCTGGCCGAACCTCTGGCGTCAGTGCCTACCGGTTTCACTATCCAGGCGCCAGCGCGCATTGCACTTGATTTCCCGGGGGTCAGCAACTCCGTAGGACGCTCAGCCGTTGACCTCAATCTCGGAAATTTGCGTTCGGCGAATGTGGTTCAAGTGGGTGAGCGAACCCGGGTAGTGCTCAATCTCAAGACGCCAACTGCCTATAAGGCCGAGATAAAGGGCAAGTCCCTGCTGATTATTCTGGCGCCAGTGGCGGTGGCTTCGCCTTCCGTGGCCGCTGCCTCGGTATTTGCCGAGAGCCGCAACCGTGACATCCTGCCGCTTAAAGACATTGACTTCCGCCGTGGTGATGACAGCACGGGCCGTATCGTGGTGGGGCTGGCCAATAACGAGGTTGGCGTTGACATTCACCAGCAAGGTAAAACCCTGGTGGTCGAGTTTCTGAAAACCGCCTTGCCCGAGGGCTTGCGTCGCCGCCTGGATGTCGCTGACTTTGGCACGCCCGTGCAAACCGTGACGACCTACCAGGTAGGCGACAAAGTCCGGATGGTCGTGGAGCCAAAAGGCGCCTGGGAGCACAGTGCCTACCAAAGCGATAACCAGTTTGTACTGGAAGTACGTCAGCAGAAAGTCGATGCGGGTAAATTGACTCAGGGGACTGGCTATAACGGCGAGAAGCTGTCCCTGAATTTTCAGAATATTGAAATCCGGTCCCTGCTGCAGGTGATTGCCGATTTCACCAACTTCAATATCGTGACTTCAGATTCGGTCACCGGGAGTGTCACCTTAAGGTTGAAGGATGTTCCCTGGGACCAGGCGCTGGACATCATTTTGCAGGCCAAGGGATTGGGCATGCGTAAAAACGGCAATGTCCTGGTGATAGCGCCCAAGGACGAACTGGCCGCCAAGGACAAGCTTGACCTGGAATCGCGCAACGCCCTGCAAAATCTCGAAGCCGTTCGCACGCAATCTTTCCAGATCAACTATGCGAAGGCCGCCGATATTGGCATACAGCTCACGGCGTCCGGCAGTGGACCCGCCAGCGCCCGCATCCTGTCCAGTCGCGGCAGCGTGATTGCTGAACCACGCACCAACCAGCTGTTCGTGACGGATATTCCCTCCAAGCTGGAGCAGGTGCAGCAACTGATTGGCAAGCTCGACGTCGCCGTGCGGCAAGTGCTGATTGAAGCGCGCATCGTGGAAGCAACAGACACCTTTGGCAAATCCCTCGGTGTGAAATTGGGTGGTTTGGACCTCCGGGCGCAGCGCGGAGGAGATGCTGGTTACCAGCTCAGTGGCAACAACCGCGTTGCATTCGGTACCAACTACGGCAATGTCGTGGCCACCACGGGTGCTGGCGGAACCATAGACACCTCCAGCAATTTTGTGAACCTGCCGGCTTCGACCCTGGGCGTTGCCAATGCCGCTGCCTCGTTTGCGGTTTCCATCTTCAATGCGTCAGCCAACCGCTTCCTGAATCTTGAACTGTCCGCACTGGAGGCCGACGGCAAGGGCAAGATCGTGTCCAGTCCACGCGTCGTCACGGCCGACCAGACCAAGGCGCTGATTGAGCAGGGCACCGAGTTTCCGTATCAGGTCGCCACATCCAGCGGCGCCACATCACTGGCTTTCCGCAAGGCCAACCTGAAACTTGAGGTCACCCCGCAAATCACGCCCGAAGGCAACATCATCCTCGACCTGGATGTAAACAAGGACAGCCGAGGTGAAACCACCCAAGCCGGCATCGCCATCGATACCAAGCACATCAAGACCCAGGTGCTCGTCGAAAACGGCGGTACGGTCGTGATTGGCGGCATCTTTACACTCGACGAGTCCTCGAACGAAACCAAGGTGCCGCTGCTCGGTGACATCCCTTACGTGGGCAACCTCTTCAAGAGCCGCGAACGCACGTCGAGAAAGCAGGAAATGCTGGTGTTCATTACGCCGAAGATGATTGCGGACCGGACTGCGGCACGGTGATTAGGGTTGGAATTTATTCTCTGCAAGCGTGGAAAGATTGACATGAATTTCTTGAAATATCTATTGGCCATTGCTCTGGCCATGGCTTTGGCGGCTTGCGGTGGTGGGGGTGGCAACCCCGGCACGACAAGTGGTTCCACGGCTGGAAGCAGTAGCGGCACCGGCACCGGTAGTTCCACCACCACCACAACGACAACAACGAGCGCACCGATGATCACACTGGCCATCGTGGACGCCATGGATGCTGCTGTGACTTCCAACGCCATTGGTAGCGGAGCACTGTTTTATGTCAAAGCCGTTGTGAAAAATGCAAGTGGAAGCACAGTTGCGAACAAGCTGGTCACCTTTACCACGGCTTCGACCGTTGCCACCTTGGCGCAAGCTGCCGCGTTGACGGATGCCAATGGTGTCGCCAAAGTGCAAATAAGCCCTGTGAGCGTGACAGCAGCCACCGCTGGAAACTTGGTCGCGTCGGCCACTGTGGATACCGTGGCGATATCTTCTGACTTGGACTACCAAACCTCGGCTGCCAATGTGTCGTTGACCAACCTGAAGGTGGTGACGAGCCCGATCAGCGCGCTTCAATCGTCAGCGGTGACGGTGGAGGGGCGCGTCAATGGTGTTTTGGCTGGAAGTTCGGTGGTCGCGGTTAACTTTTCTGCCAGCTGTGGATCTTTCAGCCCCGCTAGCGCATCGACAAGCAGTGCGGGCATCGCCAGCACGACTTACCAGTCGGCTGTCACGTGCTCTGGACCTGTTACCTTGACGGCGCAAGCGACTGGAGCCACTGCCGTTACCACGACGATTAGCGTAGCGGTGGCGCAGCCTGCCAATGTGGTTTTTAGCTCCGCCACAGTGCCACTGATGGTCACTTCTGCCGCTTCCGGCGGCTTGAAGCAGTCGACGCTCAAGTTTCAGGTGTTGGACGGTTCCGGGGCGGGGATGTCAGGGCAAAGCGTTAGCATTTCGCTTGCCAATTCGACTATCAGTGCCGGAGTGACATTCTCCGGGGGGACCACAGCGCCACAAGTTGTGCCCACGGATGGAAGTGGTTATGCCTCCGTTACGGTATCTTCTGGAGGTTTGCCTACGCCGGTCGTTGTGACTGCTGCTTTGGTCGGGTTCACTCCCGTAGTACAGGCCTCATCCTCCGGCGTTGCCATCACCTCAGGGCGGGCAACCCAAAATGCCGCATCTTTGAGCGCCACTAAATTGAGCATCGAGGGATTTAACGTCGATGGTGTTCAGACGACTTTGACCATACGGGTTGCAGACCGACAAGGCAACCCTGTTCCTGCGGGGGCACCGGTAAACTTTGTGACGGGGCATGGCTCGGTGGTGGGCACTTGTACGCTTGACTCTGCCTCGCAGTGCAACGTGACCTATACAAGCCAAGGGCTGCGTCCCACCAACGGCCGCGTGGCCATTCTTGCCTACATGGACGGAGAAGAAAGCTTTATCGATCAGAACGGCGACAACATCTGGCAACCCGGCGAACCTTTTTATGACGTGGGTACGCTGTATCGGGACGACAATGAAAATGGCGTTTACGATGCCGCGACCGAGCAAATTTACCCAGGGGGATTAACCGGCACTTCATCGTGTGCTAGTGCTGTGTACGCATATCCCTCGGTTGTCAATTCCTGTGACGGCACGTGGAGCAGCAGTATCAGGGTTCGTCAACAGATCATCATCTCCTTGGCCACCACTGAAGCCAACGTGATTTTGACGACGCCTCGAACCTTGACTGGCTTTACGGTGCGTGTGACTGACTTGAATGGCAATGCCATGCCAACAGGCACAACCGTAAGCGCTGCTGTAGTAACGTCGGGTGCCAACTGCACTGTTTCTTCAACCAGCCCCAATGTCGTACGAAACTCGGCAAACGGGGGCGATCATGTTGTTAATCTAAATGGGGCGACTGATTGCTCGACCGTTCGGGTAGCTGTGACTGTGACACCCCCGAGTTCAGTCGCGACCGTTGTGAGCTTTTGATTGTTTTAGTCGGCCTGCCCGGCTCAGGTAAATCCACCGTCGGGCGGCAACTCGCCCGGCGGCTGCAGCTCCCCTTCTTTGATTCCGATCATGTGATTGAGCGGCAACTCGGCTGCTCCATCCGTGAGTATTTCGAGCGGGAGGGGGAAGAGCGATTCCGCGATGTCGAGGAGTCGGTGATCGACCAGCTCACGCAGAATCAAAAAGCGGTGTTGTCGACCGGTGGCGGTGTCGTGTTGCGGGCCGCCAACCGCCAGCACCTGCGGGAACGTGGTCAGGTGATTTACCTGAATTCACCTCCAGATGAACTGTTTCGACGTCTGCGCCATGATGTGAACCGGCCCTTGCTTCAGGTGGCTGATCCGCTGGCCCGACTTCGTGATCTCTACAGTGCCCGCGACCCCTTGTACCGGGAAACCGCGCACTTCGTGATTGAAACCGGCCGCCCCTCGGTTTCGACCCTGGTCAACATGATCGTCATGCAACTGGAACTGGCGGGCGTCGTTCCGGCGCCGTAGCTGGCGCCAGGCGATGGTGCCAAGGCCCATGCCGGCGCAAAGACCGGCTACCTTTGCCGGTCTGACGAGTGCCTCTACACTTGCCGCTATGCAAGTAAATTCTTTTTCCGCGGCGGCGCAGGTTCAAATCCATCTGGCCGAGCGCAGCTATCCCATTGTCATCGGCACCCAGCTGCTGGGAAACGCGCTCACCTACCAACATCTGCCCAGGGCCGCTACAGCGCTGGTGGTGTCCAACACGACGGTTGCCCCCTTGTATGCGGCCCAGCTCACGCAGGCCCTGCGGGCGCGTTATGACAAGGTGTTGTTGGTGACCTTGCCCGATGGCGAGGTCTACAAGGGCTGGCCCACCTTGCAGCTGATTTTTGACGCCTTGCTGGAAAACGGCTGTGACCGCAAAACCGTGCTGTTCGCGCTGGGCGGTGGCGTGGTCGGTGACATGGCTGGTTTTGCCGCGGCCAGTTACATGCGCGGTGTGCCGTTTGTGCAAGTTCCCACCACGCTGCTGGCCCAGGTGGACTCCTCGGTGGGCGGCAAAACCGCCATCAACCATCCGCTGGGCAAAAACATGATTGGGGCGTTTTATCAGCCCCTGCTGGTTGTCTGTGATCTGGACGTACTCGCTACGCTGCCGCCCCGTGAATTGAGCGCCGGGCTGGCCGAGGTCATCAAATACGGGCCGATTGCCGACATGGCGTTTCTCGAATGGATCGAAGCCAAGCTCGATGCCCTGCTGGCAAAAGATGCCGCTGCGCTGGCGCATGCCATTCAGCGCAGTTGCGAAATCAAGGCCTGGGTTGTGGGTCAGGACGAGCGTGAGTCGGGCTTGCGGGCGATTTTGAATTTTGGCCATACCTTTGGCCATGCCATCGAATCCGGGCTGGGCTATGGCCAATGGCTGCACGGCGAAGGGGTGGGCTGCGGCATGGTGATGGCGGCGCATCTGTCACAGCGTCTGGGCCTGGTCGACAAGCCGTTTGTCGAACGCCTGACAGCGCTGGTCCGGCGAGCCGGGCTGCCCGTCAAGGGACCGGTGCTGTCGGTTGCTGACAATGCTGGCCGTTACCTGGAGCTGATGCGCATCGACAAAAAATCCGAGGCCGGTGAGATCCGCTTTGTGGTGATTGACGGACCCGGCAGGGCGGCCGTGCGCGCTGCGCCAGATGCGCTGGTGCGCGAAGTCATCGATGCCTGCTGTGCCTGATCAGCCATGAAAAGTTCTCATCAGACTGCTATTCTATTAATAGCTGATTGTGCCCGTCATTATTGGGCTAGAAGCCATTTTTATTAATAATCCATGATCTTGGCACGCTATGCCTGTGACCCCGCCCTGTCGCGCGGCCGCCGCTACCCCGAGGCCCCGGCACCGACGCGCTCCGACTTTCAGCGGGACCGCGACCGGATTGTGCATTCCACCGCCTTTCGCCGTCTGGTCTATAAAACCCAGGTATTTTTGAACCACGAAGGCGACCTGTTCCGCACCCGCCTGACGCATTCGCTGGAGGTGGCGCAGCTGGGACGCTCCATTGCCCGTACCCTGCGGCTCAATGAAGACCTGGTGGAGGCGATTGCGCTGGCGCACGACCTGGGCCACACACCGTTCGGGCATGCTGGCCAGGATGCCCTGAACGCCTGCCTGAAAAATTACAACCCTGAAAGCGCGGGCTTCGAGCACAACTTGCAAAGCCTGCGCGTCGTGGATGCGCTGGAAGAGCGTTACCCGGCATACAACGGCCTGAACCTGACGTTTGAGACGCGCGAAGGCATCTTGAAGCACTGCTCAAAGGCCAATGCCCGCCATCTGGAGGCCCGCGAACCCGGTGGCGTGGCCCGCCGGTTTTTGGATGCGCCTGACAGTTTCCATGGGCGGCAGCCCAGCCTGGAGGCGCAGCTGGCCAATCTTGCCGATGAAATTGCCTACAACGCCCACGATATCGATGACGGCGTTCGATCAGGCTTGCTGAGCCTGGAGCAAATGGAGGACGTGGCGCTGTTCAGCCAGTACCGCCGCGAAACGCTGCAGGAGCACCCCGCGCTGCGGGGTCGGCGGCTGCTGTTTGAAATCATACGGCGCATGCTCAGCGCGCAGGTCTACGACGTGATGGATGCAACGCGGCTGGCCTTGCAGAAGGCGGCGCCAAGCGACGTTCAGGCCGTGCGCCAAAACCTGCCGCTGGTCTGTTTTTCCAAGGAAATGGCCTTGCAGTCCGCGTCCCTCAAGCGTTTCCTGCTACAAAATTTATACCGCCATCGACAAGTGGTGCAGACCACGCAAGCCGCCCAGCAGGTCGTGCGGGATTTGTTCGAGGCCTATATGACCGACCCCGCGCAAATGCCGCAAACCCATATCGACCGCTTTGACGGCATCGACACCCCCCACGCCGCAGGCGCAAAACCTGAGCGCGTGGTGGCCGACTATATCGCCGGCATGACCGACCGCTTCGCCGCCAAAGAGCATGAACGTCTGAAAGGACGCGCTGCTTTTCCCGTTTGACGACCCTTGTTGGATACCACCGGTGGCAAATTTTCAGGGCAGCAGCAACGGCATGCCGAGGACATGCATAGCCTGATGACCTGTTGGCATTTCCCCGACTGCCCCAATAGCGATAATCGGCAACATGTCTGCTGCACCACGCTTTGACCGCCTCGACGCCCTGCGCGGCGTGGCGATGGTGTGGATGACGGTCTACCACTTGAGCTTTGATCTGAACCATTACCGCTGGCTCAGTCAGGACTTTTACCGCGATCCGTTTTGGACATGGCAGCGCACAGTGATCGTGAGCCTGTTTTTGCTGTGCGCTGGTGCGGGACAGGCCGTTGCGGTGCAGCAGGGGCAGAGCTGGCCGCGCTTTTGGCGGCGCTGGGGGCGGATTGCGGGCTGCGCGCTGCTGGTCAGTGCCGGGTCTTACTGGATGTATCCGCAGAGTTTTATTTACTTCGGGGTGCTGCACGGCATCGCGGTCATGCTCATCATCGTGCGGCTGACCGCGCATTGGGGCCGCTGGCTGTGGCTGTGCGGAGCCCTGGCAATTGCCATGAAATTCATAGCTCATTACGCACTATTCATGGGCGGAACCTTGCAATTCCTGAATGATAAAACTTTCAACTGGCTGGGTTTTATCTCGGTCAAGCCCATCACCGAAGACTATGTGCCGCTGATCCCCTGGCTGGGCGTCATGTGGTGGGGCATGGCGGCTGCGCAAGGGCTGCTGCAATACCGCCCCGCCCTGCTCACTGGGTCAGTTCCCGCAGCCGCGCGCTGGCTGGCATTCCTTGGAACCTGGAGCCTCACGTACTACATGCTGCACCAGCCGGTAATGATCGGACTATTGGAGGCTGTACAGCACTGGCGATAGATGGTTGCGAAATATCGGGGTGGTCAGATTCCAATTATCATGACGCAAACTCAAGATATTGCACCTCATGGCCCGTCTTCCCCGTCTCACGGTTCCCGGCTATCCGCATCACATCATCCAGCGGGGCAATAACCGGCAAGCCATTTTTTCATCCGCTGCCGATTACCAGATGCTCTTGGGCCTGCTGGATGAAAATGCCCAAAAATTTGGTGTGGCGCTGCATGCCTATGTGCTGATGAGCAACCATTTCCATTTGCTCGCCACCCCGGCCACCGCTGATGGGCTGCCGCAGATGATGCAAGCCGTCGGCCGCAGCTATGTGCGTTATTTCAACGACAGCCAGGGGCGCTCCGGGACCTTGTGGGAAGGGCGTTACCGCTCGACGTTGATAGAAACTGAACGCTACCTGCTGGCCTGTATGGCCTATATCGATCTCAATCCGGTGCGCGCCGGTATGGTGAAAGAGGCAAGAGACTACGCTTGGTCCAGTCACGGTCACTACATCGGCTTGCGGACTGACAAGATAGTGACGCCGCACCCGCTGTTCTGGGCGCTGGGCAACACGCCTTTTGGGCGTGAAGCGGCCTACGCCGAATGGGTGCATGCTGGCATCACAACGGAGCAGCAGGACGCGCTGACCCGATCAGCCCTCAGTGGCTGGGCTTTGGGAGGCGAAGATTTTGTGGCTGATTTACAAAAACGCACAGAGCGCCGCGTCAAAAAGACCCAGCCCGGACGGCCTATCAGCAATGCGTTGAAGCCTTGAAAATGCCAATTTCTCTTATGTATATTTGGTTTTGTGCTCCCTTTTTTGATGTGTCCCTAATTAATTGTCGATGAAATAAAGCGGGAATTAATTGGAATCTGACCCCTATTAAAGTGCTTGGTATTGTTGCTGCCGTGCACTATGCTTCCCTTCCCTGCAAAAAATATGAACCCTTGCGGAGAGTAGCGATGCGTGCCCGATACGCCGCTCTTGCCCCAACTGACGAGGAATTGCCATGACCACGGCTGCTGAAATCAAGCACTTTGAACAACACGGTTTATATGCCGGTGCCAACGAGCACGACGCGTGCGGTGTGGGATTCGTCGCGCACATCAAGGGCCACAAAACCCACGCCATCGTCCAACAGGGCTTGAAGATTCTTGAGAACCTCGATCACCGGGGTGCGGTAGGTGCCGACAAACTGATGGGCGACGGTGCCGGCATCCTGATCCAGTTGCCCGATGCGCTGTACCGCGAAGAAATGGCCAAACAAGGCGTTGATTTGCCCCCGCCGGGCGAATATGGCGTGGGCATGGTGTTTTTGCCCAAGGAGCATGCGTCGCGTCTGGCGTGCGAACAGGTGCTGGAACGCGCCGTCAAGGCCGAAGGCCAGGTGCTGCTGGGCTGGCGCGATGTGCCGGTCAACCGCGATATGCCGATGTCGCCCACCGTGCGCGAAAAAGAACCCATACTGCGCCAGATTTTCATTGGCCGTGGCAACGACGTGATCGTTCAGGACGCGCTGGAACGCAAGCTGTATGTGATCCGCAAAACCGCCAGCGCGGCGATCCAGAACCTGCACCTGACGCACAGCAAGGAATATTACGTCCCCAGCATGTCCAGCCGCACCGTGGTCTATAAGGGCTTGTTGCTGGCCGACCAGGTGGGCACCTACTACCTCGATCTGCAGGACCAGCGCTGCGTGTCGGCGCTAGGTCTGGTGCACCAGCGCTTTTCGACCAACACCTTTCCCGAGTGGCCACTGGCCCACCCTTACCGCTATGTCGCGCACAACGGCGAGATCAACACCGTCAAGGGCAACTACAACTGGATGAAGGCGCGCGAAGGCGTGATGTCCTCGCCCGTGCTCGGTGCCGATCTGCAAAAGCTCTACCCGATCACCTTTCCCGGTCAGTCCGATACCGCCACTTTCGACAACTGCCTGGAGCTGCTGACGATGGCGGGCTACCCCATCAGCCAGGCTGTGATGATGATGATCCCCGAGCCGTGGGAGCAGCACACCACCATGGATGAGCGCCGCAAGGCCTTCTACGAGTACCACGCGGCCATGCTGGAACCGTGGGACGGTCCGGCGTCCATCGTGTTCACCGACGGCCGCCAGATTGGCGCGACGCTGGACCGCAACGGCCTGCGGCCTTCACGTTATTGCGTCACTGATGATGACCTGGTCATCATGGCCTCTGAATCGGGCGTGTTGCCGATTCCCGAGCACAAGATCGTGCGCAAGTGGCGTTTGCAGCCTGGCAAGATGTTCCTGATTGATCTGGAACAGGGCCGCATGGTGGACGACGAAGAGATCAAGGCCACGCTGGCCAACAGCAAGCCCTACAAACAGTGGATTGAAAACCTGCGCATCAGGCTGGACGATGTGTCGGCCAAGACCCCGGAAAGCGCCGTACAGGCTCCGGTGACTTCCGAAGTTTCTCTGCTTGACCGACAGCAGGCCTTTGGCTACACCCAGGAAGACATCAAATTCCTGATATCGCCCATGGCGATCAATGGCGAGGAAGCCACCGGCTCCATGGGCAACGACAGCCCGCTGGCCGTGCTGTCCAGCAAAAACAAGCCGCTCTACAACTACTTCAAGCAATTGTTCGCGCAGGTCACCAACCCGCCGATTGACCCGATTCGCGAAGCCATCGTGATGTCGCTGGTGTCCTTTATCGGACCCAAGCCCAACCTGCTGGATATCAACCAGGTCAACCCGCCCATGCGGCTGGAAGTCAGCCAGCCGGTGCTGAGCAGCGCCGACATGCAAAAGCTGCACAACATCGAAGCGCATACCCAGGGCAAGTTCAAAAGCTACACCCTTGACATCACTTATCCGCTGGCATGGGGCCATGAAGGGGTGGAGGCCAAGCTCGCCTCGCTGTGCGCTGAAGCGGTTGATGCGATCAAGGGCGGCAAAAACATCCTGATCGTGAGCGACCGCGCCATGAGCGCACGCCAAGTCGCCATTCCGGCATTGCTGGCACTGTCAGCCATTCACCAGCATTTGGTGAAAGAGGGCCTGCGCACCACCGCCGGACTGGTCGTCGAAACCGGTTCGGCCAGAGAGGTGCATCATTTTGCCGTGCTGGCAGGGTACGGCGCCGAGGCGGTTCATCCCTACCTCGCCATCGAAACACTGGCCGAACTGTCCAGGGGGCTTCCGGGCGACCTGAGCACCGACAAGGCGGTTTACAACTACACCAAGGCCGTCGGCAAGGGTCTTTCCAAGATCATGTCCAAGATGGGCGTGTCGACCTACATGAGTTACTGTGGTTCCCAGCTATTCGAGGCGATTGGACTGAACCGCAACACCGTGGATAAATTTTTTACCGGAACGGCCAGCCAGGTGGGCGGCATGGGCGTGTTCGAGATTGCCGAAGAAGCCTTGCGCATGCACAAGGCCGCCTTCAGCGATGACCCGGTGTTGGCCAACATGCTGGACGCCGGCGGTGAATACGCCTGGCGGGTGCGCGGCGAAGACCACATGTGGACGCCCGATGCGATTGCCAAGCTGCAGCATTCCACGCGTTCGAACAACTGGAACACCTATAAAGAGTACGCCCAGCTGATCAATGACCAGAATCGCCGTCACATGACGCTGCGTGGTCTGTTCGAGTTCAAGATCGACCCCGGCAAAGCGATTCCGATTGACGAAGTCGAGCCTGCGAAGGAAATCGTCAAGCGCTTTGTCACTGGCGCCATGTCGCTGGGCTCCATCAGCACCGAAGCGCATGCAACACTGGCGGTGGCCATGAATCGCATAGGCGGCAAGAGCAACACCGGAGAGGGCGGTGAAGACCCGAACCGCTACCGCCAGGAACTCAAGGGTATTCCGATCAAAAAGGGTGAGACGCTGAAAAGCGTGATTGGCGAGAGCGTGGTGGAAGTCGACCTGCCGCTGCAGGACGGAGATTCGCTGCGTTCCCGCATCAAGCAGGTCGCTTCGGGCCGCTTTGGTGTCACGGCTGAATACCTGGTGTCGGCCGACCAGATACAGATCAAGATGGCGCAGGGGGCCAAGCCTGGCGAGGGCGGACAGTTGCCCGGCGGCAAGGTCAGTGAATACATCGGCCACCTGCGTTTCTCGGTGCCCGGTGTCGGCCTGATTTCGCCGCCGCCACACCATGACATTTATTCGATTGAAGACCTGGCACAGCTCATCCACGACCTGAAAAACGTCAACCCGCGCGCCAGCATCAGCGTCAAGCTGGTCAGCGAAACGGGAGTCGGCACAGTGGCTGCGGGCGTCGCCAAGGCCAAGGCCGACCATGTGGTGATTGCCGGCCATGACGGCGGCACGGGCGCCTCGCCCTGGTCGTCCATCAAGCATGCCGGGTCACCCTGGGAAATCGGTCTGGCTGAAACCCAGCAGACGCTGGTGCTCAACCGCCTGCGTGGCCGCATTCGCGTGCAGACTGATGGCCAGATGAAAACCGGCCGCGACGTGGTCATTGGCGGGCTGCTGGGCGCTGACGAATTCGGCTTTGCCACAGCGCCCCTGGTGGTCGAGGGCTGCATCATGATGCGCAAATGCCATCTCAACACCTGCCCGGTAGGCGTGGCCACGCAAGACCCGGTGTTGCGCCAGAAATTCAGTGGCAAGCCTGAGCATGTAGTCAATTACTTCTTCTTTGTCGCTGAAGAAGCCCGTCAGCTCATGGCGCAGTTGGGGGTGCGCAAGTTTGATGACCTGATTGGCCGCGCCGACCTGCTCGATACGCAAAAAAGCATTTCGCACTGGAAGGCCAGCGGCCTGGACTTCAGCCGCCTGTTCTATCAACCTGATGTGCCTGCCGATGTGCCGCGTCGGCATGTGATGGAGCAGGACCACGGGCTCGAAAAAGCGCTGGACATCCGCCTGATTGAAAAATCAAAAGCCGCGCTGGAAAAGGGCGAGAAGGTTCAATTCATCGAAGTCGTGCGCAACGTCAACCGTACCGTTGGCGCCATGCTGTCGGGCGAACTGACTCGCTTGCGACCTGAAGGCCTGCCCGACGACACGCTGCGCATCCAGCTAGAAGGCACCGGAGGCCAGTCGTTTGGCGCCTTCCTGGCCAAAGGCATTACCCTTTACTTGATTGGTGACGCGAACGACTACACCGGCAAGGGTCTGAGCGGTGGCCGCATCGTGGTGCGCCCCAGCATTGACTTCCGCGGTGAGGCCGTCAAAAACACCATCGTCGGTAACACCGTGCTCTACGGTGCGACCACCGGCGAAGCCTTCTTCAGCGGCGTGGCGGGCGAACGTTTTGCAGTACGCCTGTCAGGCGCGACGGCGGTGGTCGAAGGCACGGGCGACCATGGCTGCGAATACATGACGGGCGGCACGGTGGCGGTGCTGGGCAAGACGGGCCGTAATTTCGCGGCTGGCATGAGCGGCGGCGTGGCCTATGTGTACGACGAAGACGGGCAGTTTGCGACGCGCTGCAACACGTCCATGGTGTCCATGGACCGGGTGGTGACCACGGCCGAGCAGCACAGCCATGACAAAGCCGACTGGCATGTCGGTGAAAGCGATGAAGTGCTGCTCAAGCGGCTGCTGCAGGAGCACCACCGCTGGACTGGCAGCAAACGCGCGCGCGAGTTGTTGGACGCTTGGCCCGAGTCACGCCTGAAGTTTGTGAAAGTGTTCCCCAATGAGTACAAGCGGGCTTTGATTGAGCGCAAGGAACGCCGGCTGGAAGCGGCAACCGAAACCACGCGCGCGCAAGTGGCCACCAACCAGGAAGCCGTACTCGCCAAATAGGGCCAAGGAAGGCAAGGCGGCTATCGTTTGCTATTGTATTAATAGCTGCTTGCGCCCGTTAAAAATGGGCTGGCAGCATAAAACGCTTAAGAAAATCGCACAGGACCTCATCATGGGAAAAATCACCGGCTTCATGGAATACGAGCGCATCGAAGAGGGCTACAAGCCCGTTGCCGAGCGCCTGAAGAACTACAAGGAATTTGTCATCGGCCTGAACGACTCGCAGGCCAGCAAGCAGGCGGCGCGCTGCATGGACTGTGGCACGCCGTTTTGCACCAGCGCTTGCCCGGTCAACAACATCATTCCCGATTTCAACGACATGGTGTTCCGCGCCGACTGGAAAAACGCGATCGATACGCTGCACAGCACCAACAACTTTCCGGAGTTCACCGGCCGCATCTGTCCCGCACCGTGCGAGGCGGCCTGCACGCTCAACGTGAACGACGACGCGGTGGGCATCAAATCGATTGAGCACGCCATCATTGACCGTGCCTGGTCCGAAGGCTGGGTCAAGCCCCAGTTGCCCAAGCACAAAACCGGCAAAAAGGTAGCGGTTGTGGGCTCCGGCCCTGCCGGCATGGCCGCTGCGCAGCAGTTGGCGCGTGCCGGTCACGACGTGACGCTGTTTGAGAAAAATGATCGCGTGGGCGGCCTGCTGCGCTACGGCATTCCCGACTTCAAGATGGAAAAAATCCACATTGACCGGCGTGTCGAACAGATGCAGGCTGAAGGCGTGCACTTTCGCACGGGCGTGATGGTCGGCAGCCTGCCCAAAGACTCCAAAGTGACGAACTGGGCCAAAGAGACTATTCAAGCGCAGCAACTTCAAAAAGACTTCGATGCCGTGATCCTGACCGGCGGCGCCGAACAGTCGCGTGATCTGCCGGTGCCCGGCCGCGACCTGGACGGCGTGCATTTCGCCATGGAATTTTTGCCATCGCAAAACAAAGTCAATGCGGGCGACAAGGTGAAAGGCCAGATCAGGGCCGACGGCAAGCACGTCATTGTGATTGGCGGTGGCGACACGGGTTCTGACTGCGTGGGCACCAGCAACCGCCATGGGGCGGCCAGCGTGACCCAGTTTGAACTGATGCCGCAGCCCCCTGTTGAGGAAAATCGACCCATGACCTGGCCAGATTGGCCGGTCAAGTTGCGCACCAGCTCCAGCCACCAGGAGGGTTGCGAGCGCGAGTTCGCCATCTCGACCAAGGCGCTGATCGGCGAGAAGGGCAAAGTCACGGGCCTGAAAACCGTTCGCGTCGAATGGAAAGACGGCAAGATGATTGAAGTGCCCGGCTCGGAGCAAACCTTGAAGGCCGATCTGGTTCTGCTGGCCATGGGCTTTGTCTCGCCCGTCGCTTCGGTGCTGGAGGCCTTTGGCGTCGAGAAAGACAACCGCGGTAACGCCAAAGCGAGCGCTGACTTCACGGGTGGCTATGCCACCAACGTGCCCAAGGTGTTTGCCGCAGGGGATATCCGGCGCGGCCAGAGTCTGGTGGTATGGGCGATTCGCGAAGGCCGCCAGGCTGCGCGCGCGGTTGACGAATTCCTGATGGGTTACAGCGACCTGCCGCGCTGAGGCCTTCGCAAATCGCCCCCCGGGGTGGATTAACAAAACGCAAGCTGGCAGCTTGCGTGGCGTGAACGCCGCCAGGCTGCGCGCGCCCTTGACGAATTGCTGATGGGCTTGCAGCAACCCGCAGCGCTGAAAAGCATAATCCCTTATGATTGACAAGCCGGATAAACCCGGCTTTTGTCTTTTATGGCCCCATCTTCTACCGAATCCCTTGTTGAACTGCGCCACCTGACCTTTGGGTACGGGGAGCGCGTCATTCTGGACGACATCTCGCTGTCGGTGCCGCGTGGCAAGGTCACGGTACTGATGGGGGCATCCGGCGGAGGCAAGACGACCATTCTTCGCTTGATTGGCGGCCAGAACCGGGCGCAGTCTGGCGAACTGCTGTTCGACGGCCAGGATGTGACCCCCATGAATCAGCAGCAGCTCTACGCCGCCCGGCGCCGCATGGGCATGTTGTTCCAGTTTGGGGCGCTGTTTGCCGACCTCAGCGTGTTCGAGAATGTGGCCTTTCCGCTGCGCGAGCATACCGACCTGCCCGAGGCCCTGATACGCGACATTGTGCTCATGAAACTCAATGCGGTGGGCCTGCGTGGCGCGTGTGACCTCATGCCCAGCGAGGTGTCGGGCGGCATGGCGCGGCGTATTGCGCTGGCGCGTGCGATTGCCCTCGATCCCGAGCTGGTGATGTACGACGAACCCTTTTCGGGCCTCGATCCAATCTCTTTGGGCACTGCGGCACGGCTGATCCGTCAGCTTAATGACTCCATGGGCCTGACCAGTATTTTTGTGTCGCACGAGCTCGAGCAGACCTTCGGGATTGCTGACCATGTGATCATTCTGGCCAACGGAAAGATCGCCTCCGAGGGCACCCCCGAACAGGTGCGTAAAAGCACCGACCCGCTGGTGTACCAGTATGTGAATGCCCTGCCGGACGGCCCGGTCCAGTTTCATTATCCCGGCGTGACGGTCGAGGAAGACTTCGGTCTTGGCCATAAGTCGCTGGCGCAGCAGCCTGGAGTTTCACCATGAGCTGGTACAAGCCCTCGGATGTCGGCCTCGCCACCCGCACCAAGCTGGCTGCTCTGGGTCGTGGCGCCCGGCTGTTCATCCGGCTTCTGGCAACGCTCGGTTCGAGCTTCAAACGCTTTGGCCTGGTGCGCGACCAGATTCATTTTCTTGGCAATTATTCGCTGGCGATCATCGCCATTTCGGGTCTGTTTGTCGGTTTTGTGTTTGGCCTGCAGGGCTATTACACGCTGCTGCGCTATGGTTCTTCGTCCGCGCTGGGCTTGCTGGTGACACTGACCCTGGTGCGGGAACTCGGTCCGGTGGTGACTGCGCTGCTGTTTGCCGGACGGGCCGGGACGTCGCTGACGGCCGAGATCGGCCTCATGAAGGCGGGTGAGCAGATCAGCGTCATGGAAATGATGGCGGTGGACCCGGTGCAACGCATTCTGGCGCCACGTTTCTGGGCGGGTGTCATCACCATGCCCTTGCTGGCTGCTGTGTTCAGCGCCATGGGCATTATTGGCGGCTGGGTGGTGGGCGTGCTCATGATCGGTGTGGATGGTGGCTCTTTCTGGAGCCAGATTCAGGGCGGTGTCGATGTCTGGCAGGATGTGGGCAACGGCATTGTCAAGAGCATCGTGTTCGGCTTTACCGTGACCTTTATTGCCCTGTTGCAGGGTTTTGAGGCGCAAGCTACGCCGGAAGGGGTGGCAAGCGCCACCACGCGTACGGTGGTCGTGGCCTCCCTTGCCGTTCTGGGTCTGGATTTCATCCTGACCGCGATGATGTTTACAAAATAAGGAGAGTGTTGTGCAACGCTCAAAGAATGATGTGTGGGTAGGCTTGTTTGTCCTGATCGGGGCTGCGGCCATCCTGTTTCTCGCGCTGCAGGCCGCCAACCTGCTGAATCTGAATTTCCAGTCCACCTACCGGATCGAAGCCCACTTTGACAACATTGGCGGTCTCAAGCCGAAGGCGGCGGTGCGCAGCAGCGGCGTGGTGGTGGGCCGCGTGGAGGACATCACGTTTGACGACAAAACTTTCCAGGCGCGTGTCACGCTTGCCATGGAGGGCCGTTATGCCTTTCCCAAGGACAGTTCGCTGAAGATTCTTACCAGCGGTCTGCTCGGTGAACAATACATCGGCGTGGTGCCCGGCGGAGACGAAAAAAACCTCGCCGCGGGGGACGTGATCAACCAGACACAGTCCGCCGTGGTGCTGGAAAATCTGATCAGCCAGTTTTTGTTCAGTAAGGCTGCGGACAGCAGTTCTGGATCCGGGTCTGCACCGCCATCAGGGACCACAGAAAAAAAATGACACCCCAGATCACGATGAAACAGTCCTTATTGTGGGCCACGGCAGCCCTGGTGTTGGCCTTTTTGCAAGGCTGCGCCACCGGGCCTAATGCCAATCCGGCCGATCCGTTGGAGCCGTTCAACCGGACGGTGTTCAACTTCAACGACGGCGTGGACCGGGCCGTCATCAAGCCTGTGGCGACGGCCTACCAGGATGTCACGCCTGCGCTGGTGCGCACGGGCGTTACCAATTTCTTTGGAAATATTTCAGACCTCTGGTCGCTGGCGAACAACGTGCTGCAGTTCAAGCCTGAAGCGGCCAGTGACAGCTTCTTTCGCGTCACGGTCAATACATTCTGGGGACTGGGTGGCATTTTAGATGTTGCCAGCGACATGAAAATCCCGAAGCATCGCGAGGATTTTGGCCGAACCCTGGGATATTGGGGCGTGGCTTCTGGTCCCTATTTGGTACTGCCTTTGCTGGGGCCTTCCACCGTGCGTGATTCCGTCGGCACGCTGGTTGACACGCAGGGAAATCTGGTGAGCCGTGCGCACAATGTGCCCGTGCGTAATTCCCTGATTTCCTTGCGCGCAGTGGATACACGGGCGAATTTGCTGAGTGCCGGTGAATTTCTGGAGGAGGCGTCCCTGGATAAATACAGTTTTGCGCGCGATATCTACCTGCAGCACCATCGCAGCCGAACTGGTGGCGCGGCCGCCCCGACCGAGGAGCGTTACGACCTGCCTGAAGCGGTACCCGGCGCCGGGGAACCCGCTGCGCCGGCTACCCAATAAAGAGCGCTTGTAAACGACTTTTACAAGACTGCCGTAAAACTTCATCTCCCACCCCGAACCAATCGCGCAAAATAACTATCGAACCACGGGTTCTCAGCAAAATGTGCATGATGGTCATGTGGCGATGTTGATGAGCACCTGTTTCGCTATCGAAGGAAAACCATGAACCGTAGAACTCTCGGCCATTTATTGACTGCCTCGCTCAGCCTGGCACTGCTCGCATCGGCCCCTTTTGTTCGCGCTGCCGAAGAGGCTCCTGATGCGCTGATCAAGCGTGTTTCTGCTGAAGTGCTGGACAACATCAAGTCGGACAAGGGCGTGCAGTCCGGTGACATGGCCAAGGTGATTGCGCTGGTGGACAGCAAGGTCATGCCCCACGTGAACTTCACGCGCATGACGGCTTCCACTGTCGGCCGCAGCTGGCGTCAGGCGACTCCCGAGCAGAAAAAGCGTCTGCAAGAGGAGTTCAAGACGCTGCTGATCCGTACCTACTCCGGCGCGCTTTCACAGGTCAAGGATCAGACCCTCAACGTCAAGCCATTGCGCGCAGCACCGACGGACACCGAGGTGCTGGTGCGAACCGAAGTTCTTGGCCATGGTGAACCGGTTCAGTTGGACTACCGCATGGAAAAAACCCCCACGGGCTGGAAAATTTATGACTTCGATGTGCTGGGCATCTGGATGGTAGAAACCTACCGCACCCAGTTCGCCCAGGAAATCAACGCCAAAGGCATTGATGGCCTGATCGCGTCACTCGCGCAGCGCAACAAAGCCAACGCTGGCGACCAGAAGTCCTGAGCAGGACCTTTGCCATGTTGACGCTTCCTCCTGTTCTGACGCATGCTGTGGCGGCCGGGTTTGTCCGCGGGTTGAAGCAGGTGGTGCTGTCCCAGTCGGCCGAGGTGGTGGCTGATGCCAGCGCCCTGCAGCAGTTTGATTCGTCCGCGCTGGCGGTTCTGCTCGAATGCCGCCGCCAGGCTTTGGCTGCGGGCAAGGCTTTTTCGGTGCAGGGCGCGCCTGCGCGCTTGCGTGAGCTGGCCAGCCTCTACGGTGTTGCGGCACTGATTCCTTCCACGGCTACTGCCATCGCCTGAGTCCGAAGGCTTGCCGGTTTCACCGGTGGCCTTATGCGACGAACGGCTTTTTTCACGGTATGGGTGGCATTGACTGAGTTAACTTGGGTGACTAACAATAGCCAAGCATATAGATAATTCCAAGTTGGAGTGTGGTGTGAAAAAAAATCGCGGTTTCACGCTGATTGAGCTCATGATTACCGTAGCCGTGATTGGTATTTTGGCGGCTGTCGCCTACCCGGCTTATTTAGATCAGATCCGCAAGTCCCGACGCGCAGAA
Organism: Polaromonas sp. UBA4122; assembly: GCA_002381615.1. Taxonomy (GTDB): domain Bacteria; phylum Pseudomonadota; class Gammaproteobacteria; order Burkholderiales; family Burkholderiaceae_C; genus Polaromonas. Next base: position 38,027 of record DFWY01000169.1, read on the forward strand.
GCCCAGGCGGCATTAATGAACATCAGCGCGCGCCAGCAACAGATGTTGCTTGACACGCGCAGCTATGCAACGACGGTAGGTGCGCTTAACGTCACCATTCCCAATACGGTCCAGCAAACCTATGCCATCACATTGAGTGTTGGTACTGCAGTTGTGCCGACCTTTACTGCACTGGCGACTCCTTCGGGCTCGCAGGCCGCAGACAAATGCGGAGCCCTGAGCATCGACCAGGTTGGTACCAAATCTCCTTCGTCTTGCTGGTAAGGCCTTGCCATGGAATGCTCAGCCAAGAACACAACTCGAGGATTTACGCTTATTGAACTGATGGTCACTGTAGCTGTGCTGGCTGTGATGGCGTCGCTGGCCGCGCCTTCTTTCCGGGAACTGCTGGCCGCGCAACGGGTACGGACAACCGCCTACAACATCGTTGGTGATTTGGTGCTGGCGCGTAACGAGGCGGTCAAGCGCGGGGAGAGTGTTACGCTCACACCCGTTTCCGCCGCATGGAATAACGGATGGAGTGTCAATGTGGCCTCCAGCACTGAAGTACTCAGCGGACAAGGCAGCGTCGGGAGCGGTGTTCAATTCACCACATCGCCAGCCAGTATTACTTTCGACAGGAATGGTCAAACAAGCGTATCCACCGTGGTGCGATTTGGCCTGTCGGACGGAGGCACGCACAAACGCTGCATCTCGCTGGACCCTTCGGGCCGACCGAAAAGTGCCAACATGGAGTGCCCCCCGTGATCAAGAACCGGTTTCAGCGTGGAGCCGCCATGATGGAGGTGCTGATTGCCATGCTCATCATCGCGTTTGGCGTGCTGGGTTTTGTGGGTCTGCAGGCCCAGACCGCCCTGTCGCAAGTGGAGGGATATCAGAGGTCGCAGGCCTTGCTCCTCATCAATGACATCTCTGCGCGCATGAGCCTGAACCGGGTCAGCGCAGCCGCATACGTAGGCAACAACATTGGCACCACAGACCCGGGTGACTGCACGACGCCAACCACGCGCGCCGGCAAGGACTTGTGCGAATGGAGTCTGTTGATACAGGGGGCGGCAGAAGTCCGGGGGACGGCCAAACTGGGGGCCATGACAGGCGCCCGTGGCTGCATCACCAGTCCGGCGGCCAACCAGTATCTGATCAGTATTGCCTGGCAAGGCGTCCAGGCCACAGGAGCGCCAGCCAATACCTGCGGCCAGGGCGCCTACTCCAATGAAAACATGCGCAGAACGGTGACTACCGTGGTGCAGATTGCCACCCTTGCATCATGAAAATCAACTTGCCTGTCGGGCGTGCCTCGGCACCCAAGTCGATGCGGGGGTTCTCGCTCGTCGAACTCATGGTTGCCATTGCGATTGGTCTGATCCTCGTGGCGGGGCTGGCAACCCTCTTTGCGAACAGCAGCCAGACCGGCAGTGAACTCGATAAAAGCATGCGGCAGATCGAAAACGGCCGGTATGCCGCTGAGTTGCTGGGCGAGGACATCAGCGTTGCCGGCTATTACGGCGAGCTGTCCGCCACCGGCATCACGGCGGTCACGGCGCCGGCCTGCGCCACCGCCGTCACGGCGCTGGGTTGGGACAACACCGCTTCGACCGGGCCGGTGGCCGTCACGGGCTTGAGCGCCACCGAAGCCGCGGCACTGAGCTGCCTGCCTAATTACAAAACCGGCACCGGAGCTCTGGTGCTGCGGCACGTAGACACGACGTCCGTCGCACCCGGGGCCGCCACGAATGGCGGCGTCTACCTGCAAACCTCCCGCTGTTCCACCGACCCCAATGCCACCCGCTTCATCGTCTCCACCGCGTCCAGCGACTTTACCCTGCATGGCATCGATTGCACCATCATCAACACTGTTCAGCGCTATATCAGCCGCATCTATTACGTGGCCACTTGCGACGAATGCGGCGCAGACACCATACCCACACTCAAGCGGGCCGAACTCAAGGGCAACCAGATGGTGGTGTCACCGCTGGCAGAAGGCATTGAAGAAATTGCGTATGACTATGCCTTTGACACCAGCGGCGACGGGAGTCCCGACAGCTACCTGGCCGGACTGAGCGGCGTGGCAGGCGCGGCAGACAACGACTGGGGCAACGTCGTGGGTGTGCGTGTTCACTTCCTGTCGCGCACCACCGAACCCAGCGCCGGATTTACCGACGGCGGCACGACTTATGACCTCGGCCTGTCCGGCACGCGCGGGCCTTTCACTGACAGCTACAAACGCCGGGTTTACACCGTGACCACGCGCATCAACAACATTGCGGGTCCCAGGGAAATACCATGACCTCCAAAGCACACCAACGCGGCGCCACACTCCTGGTGGCGATGATTTTTTTGATCCTGATGAGCCTGTTTGCCATCAGCGCCTTCAAAAGCTCGACCGGCAACCTGCGCATCATTGGCAATATGCAGTCCCGCCAGGAGGCCATTGCGGTTGGCCAGAAAGCGATTGAAGACACCATCAGCTCATCGGTCTTCACCAGCAACCCCGCAGCCGTTGCCGCCACGCCAGTAGCGGTGGATATCGACGGCGACGGCACGGTGGACTACACCGCCACGCTCAACCCCCAGCCCCATTGCTACCGTACCAAAGCCATCAAAAGCAGCGATCTCAATCCCGCCATCCCTGCCGATCTGGCCTGCATGACGTCCAGCGTGGTGCAGCAGGGCGGGCTTGATATTCCCGATGCCGCCGCCGATGCGGGCAACTCTTTGTGTGCCAACAGCGAGTGGAATGTTGGGGCGCAAGTGGTTGATCAGCGCTCGGGCACCAAGGTGGTTGTGAATCAGGGTGTTGCCGTGCGGGTTCTCGAAACTGATGCGGCCAACGCCTGTCTGTAAGGATTATCAAATGACCTTTTTTTTGTTCCGTAAAACCCTGAACTTCCTGGCGTTGGCTGCCGGCCTGATGATGGCTGTGCCCGGGTTTGCACAATATTCAAGCGACATTGATATTTACGGGAGTACGCCTGCCAGCGGCGATTTGCCAAACGTTCTTTTTGTTTTGGATAATTCCGCCAACTGGAACGCCAATAACAGCCAGCCCAACTGCTATTACAAAGAAAATGGCGTATTGACGACGACGGGACCCTCCACTCAAGGCAAGAAGTCCAGCATTGAGCAGTGCGCTTTGTACAACGTGATTGATGCACTGCCCACCGGGTCTGGAGGAGCAGCGCTTTTCAATATCGGGTTTATGGTTTTTAACGATACCAATGTGAATACTGGAGCGCGCCCCATCAAGGCGTTTACGCCTTTAACCGCCGCGGGAAAAGACGCTCTTAAAACCGTTATTAAAAAACTGACAGACGGCCAATCACCTTCTCCAACTTCTTTTGCGCTGGCAATGCACGAGGCCTACTTGTATTACGCAGGTGCAGCGCCGTATGCGGGGCAACGTAGCGGAACGCCTCCTTACGATCCCGCTGCATTCTTGAGCGGTAACTATGTCAGTCCTTCGGCCTCAAGCTGCGGCCGCAATTATGTGATCATCATTGCCAATGGCCCGCCACAGGGTGATTGGAACAACATCAGTAATGATGACGTCAAGTCCATGTTGAAAGGGCTCGGCGGCGATACCACGCCAATCGCATACACCACAGGTTACGTTGACCCCAAGGACGCCGCCAACTGGACGGATGAGTACGCGCGCTTCCTGCTGGGCCGCGATGTCAGTAGCCAGGCCGGCACTCAAAACATCGTGACTTACTCAATTGCGGTCACGGGTGCCAATAGTGACAAAGCGACATATCCCAATATCTTTCGGGGCATAGCCAAAGCAGGTGGCGGCGACTTCTACGAAGCCAACAACGTTGACAACCTGACGGTGGCGCTGACGGATATTTTCAACCAGCTGCAAGCGGTCAACAGTGTTTTTGCATCAGCCAGTTTGCCGGTGAGTGTTAACGCTCGGGGTACCTACCTGAATCAGATTTTCATGGGCATGTTCCGCCCCGATGGGCAGGCCAGACCGCGCTGGCGTGGCAACCTGAAGCAGTACCAGTTTGGCTACGATCCCACGACCGACAGCCTGTTTCTAAGTGGCGCCGACAACAAGCCGGCCATCAGCGGCGCCACCGGCTTTCTTTCGCCATCGGCGGTTTCTTTCTGGACGACTCCGAGCTCGTACTGGATCAATCAGCCGCTGGGAACACCACCTACCAGTTCCGACTCCGCCGATGGTGAAGTGGTTGAAAAAGGCGGCGTGGCCCAGCGCATCCGCGAGGTCTACGCAAGCTCGCAGGATGCACGCAATGTTTACACCTGCATCAGTTGTGCAGCCAATACCAATCTGGCCGACACAAGCAACTCGGCGACCAAGTTTTCCACAGCCAACACTGCGCTCACCGCAACGACAACGGCTCTTGGCGTGACCGACCCGGGGACCTTGATCAACTGGGTGAGGGGAACAGACAATAACAGTCCCACCGATGAGCAGGGCCCCGGTGCAACCACCACCATACGCCCCAGCGTGCACGGCGATGTGCTGCATTCCCGGCCGGCCGTGGTGAACTACGGCGGCTCAACCGGGGTGGTGGTTTTCTATGGTGCCAACGACGGTGCCTTGCACGCCATCAATGGCAATCAGACAGGTGCAACTGCCGGTAATGAACTGTGGAGCTTCATACCCCAGGAGCAGTTTCTCAAACTGAACCGCCTGCGCATCAACTCACCGGAGATTCGGCTGTCCACCACCATCGTGGGCAGTACAAACACGACCACCACCCCAACTCCCCGCGACTACTTTGTTGACGGTCCCATCGGGATTTATCAGAAAGTATCGATCGACCCAACAACCAAAGTTCAAACTGTTGATAAGGTCATTTTGTATGTCGCCATGCGCCGGGGCGGGAGCGTGTTGTATGCGATTGACGTCACCATCCCTTCGGCACCGAAATTTCTCTGGAAGAAAACCAGCCCTAGCGCTAGCACTGGTAGCACTGGCACTAACATTTCGGTACTCGGACAAACCTGGTCGGAGCCCAAGGTGGCCAAGATCAGGGGCAACGCAAATCCGGTGATCATTATGGGTGCAGGTTATGACGCTGCCAACGAAGATGGCCCGTCTCAGACCAATACCAACATGGTGGGCAATGCCGTTCTGGTGCTGGATGCCATTACGGGCAGCGTCCTTAAAACGTTCGCAACCGACCGCAGCGTGCCCTCCGACGTCTCGCTGATTGACACGGACTTTGACGGTTACGTGGATCGCGCCTATGCCGTTGACATGGGCGGCAATGTGTACCGGATCGATCTGGAAAAAACCACAACCACCGGCACAAGCACAAGCACCAGCTCTTTGGTGGCTGATTGGGGCATGTACAAGCTCGCGGCGCTGACCGGCAGCGCGACCTCAAGCTTCAGCGGAACGCGCAAGTTTTTCTACCAGCCCGATGTGGTGCTGACGCCTACTTTTGCGGCAGTGTTGGTGGGCTCTGGCGACCGGGAAAAACCGCTGGCCGCAGCCAGCGCCGACGCCTTCTTCACCGTCAAGGATTTTCAGACCACCAAGGGAACGCCTTCCACCTCGTTTACGCCCATCACGCAGGGCAACCTGGGCCAGGTCGGCACCACCCAGGACCAGACCGCTGGCTGCTACATTCCCATGAGCACCAGCGGTGAGAAAATTGTCAATGCGCCGGTGTCCGTGGGTGGTGTGACGTACTTCAGTACGAATAAACCCTCGGCGCCGGCGGCCAACTCTTGCAGTGCCAATCTGGGGGTCGCCAAGGTCTATTCAGCCCCCTTGTTCTGTGGAACGGCGACGAGCCAGGTATTGGTGGGAGGCGGCTTGCCGCCCAGTCCGGTAACCGGTACTGTGACAGTGAGCTACATCTCGCCCCTCACCAAGGAAACCGTCACCAAACAGGTTCCATTCATCATTGGCGCACCCAATAGCAAAGGCTCGGGCATTGAAGCCTCCAAAGTCACGCCAATCATTACACCCATACGAAAACGGCGCTATTGGTATCTGGAAAACGTTCGCTAATTCAAGGCCTTGTATGGAGTAGCGCTGATTCCTGCGGGTTTTGAACGTGAGTTTTGCCGGTAGTGAAAGCGATAGCTCAGCTTTTCGAAGCTGAGCTCGCTTCAACCTCATTAATGAACCTGATTAGCGCCAGCCCTTAAAATGACGGGCTCATGCCAGCTATTTCATTCCAGTCCGTCTCCAAAACCTACCCCTCCGCGCGAAGTCAAACCGGCCCTGTTGTCCGGGCGCTTGACAACGTGAGCTTTGACATTCAGCAGGGCGAGTTTTTCGGCCTGCTGGGTCCCAACGGGGCAGGAAAGACGACGCTCATCAGCATTCTGGCGGGCCTCTCCCGGGCCAGCAGCGGCACTGTCAAGGTGCATGGCAGCGATGTGGTGACGGATTACGCCAATGCCAGGCGCAAGCTCGGCGTCGTGCCGCAGGAGCTGGTGTTTGACCCGTTTTTCACGGTGCGCGAGGCCTTGCGCATTCAGTCGGGCTATTTTGGCATCAAGCACAACGACGCCTGGATTGACGAGCTGCTGGCCAGTCTTGGGCTGGCTGACAAGGCCAGCGCCAACATGCGCCAGCTCTCGGGCGGCATGAAGCGCCGCATGCTGGTGGCGCAGGCGCTGGTGCATAAACCTCAGGTGATCGTGCTGGACGAGCCCACCGCTGGCGTCGATGTGGAGCTGCGCCAGACCTTGTGGCAGTTCATCGTCAAGCTCAACAAGCAGGGCAGCACCGTTCTGCTGACCACGCACTACCTTGAAGAGGCCGAGGCCCTGTGCGGCCGTATCGCCATGCTCAAGCAGGGACATGTGGTCGCGCTGGACCAGACCTCCGAGCTGCTCAAGGCGGCGTCATCGAATGTCCTGCGCTTCAAAATTGACAGCGAACTGCCTCCGCAACTGGCTGCCCGGGCCAGGATCACCGGCCGTATCGTGCAGTTTCCTGCGAACAGCGCCCGCGAAATCGAGCAATACCTGGCCGCTATTCGCGAGGCGGGACTGGTGGCCGAAGACGTGGAAATCCGCAGGGCTGATCTGGAAGACGTGTTTCTCGATGTGATGGCCGAAAAAGCCGTGGACGAACCTGTGCAAATTGACATTACTGGAATAGCCGCATGAGCGCCGCAAACGAACTGACCAGCGTGGGGGCACCATGACCAGCGGCTGGCAAACCTTGTTTTACAAGGAAGTCCTGCGCTTCTGGAAAGTCGGTTTCCAGACCGTGGGCGCCCCGGTATTGACCGCTGTGCTGTACATGCTGATTTTTGGTCACGTGCTGCAGGGCCGGGTGTTGGTGTATGGCCAGCTGAGTTACACCGCTTTCCTGGTGCCCGGCCTGGTGATGATGAGCGTGCTGCAAAACGCATTTGCCAACAGCTCCTCGTCGCTGGTTCAAAGCAAGATCATGGGCAGCCTGGTGTTTTTGCTGCTCACGCCCCTGTCGCACTGGAACTGGTTTTTTGCCTACGTGGGCTCTTCGGTTGTGCGCGGCCTGCTGGTCGGCGCGGGCGTGTTTGCCGTCACCGTATTTTTTGGCCAGCCCGGTTTCGTGGCACCACTCTGGATTGCGGTGTTTGCGATTCTGGGTGCCGCCCTGATGGGCGCCTTGGGCATGATTGCCGGCCTGTGGTCTGAAAAATTCGACCAAATGGCCGTTTTCCAGAACTTCGTCATCATGCCCATGACCTTCTTGAGCGGCGTGTTTTATTCGATTCATTCGCTGCCGCCTTTTTGGCAGAAGGTCAGTCACCTGAACCCCTTTTTCTACATGATTGACGGCTTCCGCTACGGATTTTTCGGGGTGAGCGATGTGTCGCCCTGGCTGAGCCTGGGCATCGTGCTCGTCGCATTACTCATGGTCAGCGCCGTGGCGGTCAACATGCTGCGCACAGGCTACAAAATCAGGCACTAACCGAAAGACAAGAACACCATGACCAGCGAAGAACTTCAAGCCATTATTGCGGCAGGCCTGCCGTGCGAACACATTGACCTGTCCGGCGATGGTCGGCACTGGTATGCCACCATCGTCTCCAGCGCTTTTGAAGGCCAGCGCCTGATCCAGCGCCACCAGCGGGTGTATGCCGCGTTGGGCAACCGCATGCAGACGGATGAGGTGCATGCCCTGTCGATGAAAGTCTTCACGCCCGCCGAGTGGGCCGCCAGCAACGCGTAATAACCAAGCGCAATAACCACGCAGAACAAGAACGCATGGACAAATTACTTATCAGGGGCGGCAAGTCGCTGGCCGGCACGGTCGCTATTTCGGGTGCCAAGAACGCCACACTTCCAGAGTTGTGCGCGGCCCTGCTGACCGCAGAAGCCGTAACGCTGGAGAACGTGCCCGGCCTGCAGGACGTGGCCACCATGCTCAAGCTGATCCGCAACATGGGCGTGGCCGCTGAGCGCAGTCAGAGCATGCCCGGCACCGTCACCCTCAACGCGGGCGCCTTGAGCTCACCCGAAGCGCCTTATGACCTGGTGAAAACCATGCGCGCCTCGGTGCTGGCCCTGGGTCCGCTGCTGGCGCGCTTCGGTGAGGCCACGGTGTCGCTGCCCGGCGGCTGCGCCATCGGCTCGCGGCCAGTGGACCAGCACATCAAGGGCTTGCAGGCCATGGGCGCCGAGATCGTGGTCGAGCACGGCTACATGCTGGCCAAATTGCCGGCGGGCCCAAATGGCGGACGTGGACGCCTGAAGGGCGCAAGCATCACGACCGACATGGTCACCGTGACGGGAACCGAAAATTTCCTGATGGCCGCCACCTTGGCCGAGGGCGAAACCATTCTCGAAAACGCGGCGCAGGAGCCCGAGATCGGCGACCTTGCCGAGATGCTCATCAAGATGGGTGCGAACATTGAAGGCCATGGCACGCGCCGCATCCGCATTCAGGGCGTGGAGCGCCTGCATGGTTGCACTCACCAGGTGGTGGCCGACCGGATCGAGGCCGGTACCTTTTTGTGCGCCGTCGCGGCCACGGGTGGCGACGTGGTGCTCAAGGCTGGCCGTGCCGATCACCTGGATGCCCTCATCGACAAGCTGCGTGAAGCGGGGGCCACGGTCACCGCCGGCGACGGTTTTATCCGCATCCAGGCCCAAGGCCGCATGAAGGCCCAGTCCTTCCGTACCACGGAATACCCCGGTTTCCCGACCGACATGCAGGCCCAGTTCATGGCGCTCAACGCCATTGCGCAGGGCACCAGCACCGTGACGGAAACGATTTTTGAAAACCGTTTCATGCACGTCAACGAAATGGTGCGGCTGGGCGCCAAGATCCACATTGAAGGCAAGGTAGCGGTCACGGAAGGCGTTGAAAAACTCTCCGGCGCCACCGTGATGGCCACCGATCTGCGAGCCTCCGCCAGCCTGGTGATTGCCGGGCTGGTCGCCGACGGCGAGACACGGGTGGAGCGTATTTACCACCTCGACCGGGGCTATGACCAAATGGAAGCCAAACTGCGCGGCATTGGCGCCGACATCGAAAGAGTCAAATAATGATTACCCTCGCCCTCTCCAAAGGACGCATCTTCGACGACATCCTGCCGCTGCTTAAAACGGCCGGTATCGAGGTGCTCGACGACCCGGAAAAATCACGCAAGCTGATTCTTGATACCAATCAGCCCGATCTGCGTGTGGTGCTGGTGCGCGCCACCGACGTGCCGACCTATGTGCAATACGGCGGTGCCGATCTGGGCGTGGTCGGCAAGGACACCCTGCTCGAATCCGGCAGTCAGGGCCTCTACCTGCCGCTGGATCTGCAGATTGCCAAATGCCGCATCAGTGTGGCGGTGCGCCAGGGCTTTGACTACGCCGCCGCCGTGAAGCAGGGCTCGCGTCTGAAGGTGGCGACCAAGTATGTGGCCATTGCGCGCGACTTTTTCGCCACCAAGGGCGTGCACGTCGATTTGATCAAGCTGTACGGCAGCATGGAGCTGGCGCCGCTCACCGGGCTGGCAGATGCGATCGTCGATCTGGTGTCCACCGGCAGCACGCTCAAGGCCAACCACCTGGTGGAGGTCGAGCGCATCATGGACATCAGCTCGCATCTGGTGGTGAACCAGACGGCGCTCAAGCTTAGACAGGCGCCTATCCGCAAACTGATTGATGCTTTTTCCTTGGCGCTTGCCCAATAACCCATCATTAGAAATGCTATGAATTTAGTAGCTGCACCAGCCCGTCTATCAAGCACTTCAAGTACTTTTTATGCTGAATTCAAGGCGCTCCTGCACTGGTCTGCCGATGCCGATGCGGCGATTGAACAGCGCGTGGCCGACATTCTGGCCGACGTGCAGCAGCGCGGCGATGCGGCGGTGCTGGAATACACCGCACGCTTTGACGGCCTGAGTTCTGCATCAATGGGCGCACTTGAGCTCACGCAGGCTGAGTTGAAAGCCGCATTCGATGCGATTCCCGCAGTCCAGCGCGACGCCCTGCAGGCGGCCGCCCGCCGTGTGCGCAGCTACCACGAGGCGCAAAGAAAGGCCAACGGCGAAAGCTGGAGTTACCGCGACGAAGACGGCACGCTGCTGGGCCAGAAGGTCACGCCGCTGGACCGCGTGGGCATTTATGTGCCGGGTGGCAAGGCGGCTTACCCCTCGTCGGTGTTGATGAATGCCATTCCCGCCCATGTGGCCGGCGTGGCTGAAATCATCATGGTGGTGCCTACCCCTGGCGGTGAAAAGAATGCTTTGGTGCTGGCGGCCGCTTACGTGGCCGGTGTGACCCGCGCGTTCACCATTGGGGGAGCCCAGGCCGTGGCCGCGCTGGCTTACGGCACGGCCACCATTCCCGCCGTTGACAAGATCACCGGCCCGGGCAACGCCTATGTGGCCGCCGCCAAGCGCCGCGTGTTTGGCACGGTGGGCATCGACATGATTGCCGGGCCGTCCGAAATTCTGGTGCTGGCCGATGGCAGCACGCCCGCTGACTGGGTGGCCATGGATTTGTTCAGCCAGGCCGAGCATGACGAGTTGGCGCAGAGCATTTTGCTGTGTCCCGATGCGGCCTACATTGACGCGGTGCAGGCCGCCATCAACCGCCTGCTGCCCACCATGCCACGCGCCGACATCATTGCCAAATCGCTCAATGGACGGGGTGCGTTGATTCACACGCGCAGCATGGAAGAGGCCTGCGAAATCAGCAACCGCATTGCGCCCGAGCATCTGGAAGTCTCGAGCCGCCAGCCGCACCAGTGGGAGCCCCTGCTCAGGCACGCGGGCGCCATTTTTCTGGGCGCCTACACCAGCGAAAGCCTGGGCGACTACTGCGCCGGCCCCAACCACGTGCTGCCCACCAGCGGCACCGCGCGCTTTTCCAGTCCGCTGGGCGTGTATGACTTTCAAAAGCGCAGCAGCCTGATCGAGGTCAGCGAAGCGGGCGCGCAGGCCCTCGGGAAAATTGCCGCCGAACTCGCCTATGGTGAAGGCCTGCAGGCCCATGCGCGCGCTGCCGAGATGCGCTTGCGGACCGTACCCCCAATGAGAGTGAAACCATGACCGTGCTTGATCCGAAACTCAAAAAACTGATTCGCCAGGATGTGCAGTCCATGCACGCCTACGCCATTCAGGACTCGGCCGGCATGGTCAAGCTCGACGCGATGGAAAATCCGCACCGCCTGCCCGCCGCTTTGCAGGCCCACCTGGGGCAGCGGCTCGGTGCGCTGGCGCTGAACCGTTATCCGGATGGCCGTGTCAATGACTTGCGCCATGCGCTGGCGGACTATGCCGGGATGCCTGAGGGCTTTGACATCATGCTGGGCAATGGCTCGGACGAGCTGATCTCGCTGCTGGCCCTGGCCTGCGATGTACCGGGTGGCGCCATCCTTGCGCCGCTGCCCGGCTTTGTGATGTACGGCATGAGCGCGCAATTGCAGGGCCTGAAATTCATCGGTGTGCCCTTGACGGCCGACTTTGAGCTCGACCAAGCCGCGATGCTGGCCGCCATTGCCGAGCACCATCCCTCCGTCACTTACATTGCCTACCCCAACAACCCCACGGCCAATCTATGGGACGACGCAGTGATCGAGCACATCATCGACGCCGTCGGCGCGCAAGGCGGCCTGGTGGTGATGGACGAGGCCTACCAGCCGTTTTCCAGCAAAAGCTACATGGACCGCATCGCCAGGCACAGCCATGTGCTGCTGCTGCGCACCCTGAGCAAGTTCGGGCTGGCTGGCGTGCGTATCGGTTACATGATGGGCCCGAAAGCGCTAATTGCCGAAATCGACAAGGTGCGGCCGCCCTACAACATCAGCGTGCTCAACTACGAGTGCGCGCTCTTTGCGCTGGAGCACCGCGACGTGTTTGCCGCGCAGGCGCAGGAGCTGGTTGCGCAGCGCACGGTGCTGTTTGCCGCGCTCAGTGCCATGAAGGGCGTCAAAGCCTGGAAAAGCGACGCCAACATGATTCTGGTGCGCGTACCGGATGCGGCCAAAGCCTTCGAAGGCATGAGGCAGCGCAAGGTGCTGGTCAAAAACGTTTCTAGAATGCATCCATTGCTGGCCAATTGTTTGCGCCTGACGGTTGGCACCATCGAAGAAAATTCGCAAATGCTGGCGGCGCTTGAAGAATCCCTATGACGACCTCCCTTCCTACCTCTATCCCTGCCCCCATCACCGCTCCGCGCACCGCGGAAGTCTCGCGCAACACAGCCGAGACCCAGATCACCGTCAAGCTCAACCTTGACGGCACCGGACAGGCCAAACTGTCAACGGGCATCGGTTTCTTTGACCACATGCTGGACCAGATCGCCCGCCACGGCCTGATTGATCTGGACATTCACGCCAAGGGTGACCTGCATATTGACGGCCACCACACGGTGGAAGACGTCGGCATCACGCTGGGGCAGGCCGTGGCCCAAGCCGTGGGCGACAAAAAAGGCCTGCGCCGCTATGGCCACGCCTATGTGCCGCTCGATGAGGCCTTGTCCCGCGTGGTGATTGATTTTTCGGGCCGACCTGGCCTGGACATGAACGTGCCGTTCAAGAGCGGCATGATTGGCACTTTTGACAGCCAGCTTGCCTATGAATTTTTCCAGGGCTTTGCGAATCATGCATTCGTGACGCTGCATATCGACAACCTCAAAGGCGAAAATGCCCACCACCAGGCCGAAACGGTGTTCAAGGCCTTCGCCAGAGCCTTGCGCATGGCGCTGGAAATCGATCCGCGTGCCGTGGGTGTGATTCCTTCGACCAAGGGTTCGCTGTAACGGGGTTGCCACGGGATGACCGCAGTTTTAGAATATTTTGGCCGTTAGCCCATAGAATACGGTTGTAAGTAGCTATTAAAATAATAGCAAATAATTCTTAGAATATCCAAGTTGAAAACAGTAGCGGTGGTTGATTACGGCTCGGGCAATCTGCGCTCGGTGTCGCAAGCCGTCCAGCATGTGGCCCAAGGCAGCGGCTACGAGGTCGTGGTTACTTCGCGTGCGCAGGACGTATTGGACGCTGAACGCGTGGTGCTGCCCGGCCAGGGCGCCATGCACGACTGCATGCGCGCCCTCGCCGAATCCGGCCTGCAAGAGGCCGTGTTGCACGCCGCCGCGAACAAACCGCTGTTTGGCGTGTGCGTCGGCATGCAGATGTTGCTGGACAACAGCCACGAGGGGCTTGACGGCGCCGCAACGCCCGGCTTGGGCCTGATCCACGGCGATGTCGTCAAGTTTGATCTGGCAGGGAAAATCCAGCCCGATGGCAGCCGCTACAAAGTGCCGCAAATGGGCTGGAATCAGGTGTATCAAACAAGCCCGGTGCATCCTATGTGGGCCGGCGTGCCAGACGGCGCGTATTTTTATTTCGTCCACAGCTTTTATGCCCGTCCGTCGGATGCCCGCCACATTGCGGGCGAGACGGACTACGGTGGGCGCTTTGCGGCAGCCATTGCACGCGATAATATTTTCGCCACCCAGTTCCACCCCGAGAAAAGCGCCGAGCACGGACTGGCCCTGTACCGTAATTTCCTGCACTGGAAGCCCTGAAATCCCATCCGCCGCCGATTGCACCCGGAGCACCGAGGGTGAATCGTCTTTTTTTAAACCCTTCCTTCGTTTTCTTCTTACCCCAACATGCTACTCATCCCCGCGATTGACCTGAAAGACGGTCACTGCGTTCGCCTGAAACAGGGCGACATGGATCAATCCACCATCTTCAGTGAAGACCCCGCCGCCATGGCGCGCAGCTGGGTCGACAAGGGCGCCCGCCGCCTGCACCTGGTGGACCTGAACGGCGCATTTGCAGGCAAGCCCAAAAACGAGCTGGCCATCAAGCGCATCCTGGCGGAAGTGGGCAACGAAATCGACGTGCAACTGGGCGGCGGCATTCGCGATCTGGATACCATTGAGCGCTACCTGGACGCCGGCCTGCGCTACGTCATCATCGGCACCGCAGCCGTCAAGAATCCGGGCTTTCTGCAGGACGCCTGCACCGCCTTTGCCGGCCACATCATCGTCGGGCTTGATGCCAAAGACGGCAAGGTCGCCACTGACGGCTGGAGCAAGCTGACCGGCCACGAAGTGGTGGACCTGGGCAAAAAATTCCAAGACTACGGCGTGGAGTCCATTATCTACACCGACATTGGCCGCGACGGCATGCTCAGCGGCATCAACATTGAAGCGACGGTCAAGCTCGCGCAGGCACTGATAATTCCCGTCATCGCCTCGGGTGGCCTGTCGAGCATGGCCGATATCGAAGCGCTGTGCGCCGTGGAAGACGAGGGCATTGACGGCGTGATCTGCGGCCGCTCCATCTACAGTGGCGACCTGGACTTTGCGGCGGCCCAGGCGCGGGCTGATGAGCTGAACGGCTGAAATATGGCCCCCACGCTTGTCACTTCGTGTACTGCGCGAGGCCTTGCAGGC
>DFWY01000168.1:0-232 GCA_002381615.1 Polaromonas sp. UBA4122
AGGTTGTGTCGCATTGGCCACTGATGAACGTGATTTTGTCGGGGACGAGTGCCAGTTTCTCAAACAGGACGGATTTGCCCTGCCAATGCATAAAATTGGTTGGCAAAAGACATCTCGTTGCAGCCCTCCATCATGAGCTGTCCTTTGCGAATCATGTGCATGAGTTCGATGCCAGCCAGGACGCTTTTGGCTGGTTGAAATGACTTGAAGTTGAGCATCGGTTTGGTGACCC
>DFWY01000168.1:513-7756 GCA_002381615.1 Polaromonas sp. UBA4122
CCGCACGATGATCGGTGTTTCACCTCGGGCATTGATCTCATCCATGGCCGCTTTGTTGGCGCCGCTCTTGTCCATGGTGACCTTCTCGGGAACACCGTTAGCCTTCATGGCTTTGTCAAAAAAGCGCTGGGCTGCGGCCTTGTCGCGCTTGGCTGTCAGCAGGAAGTCGACCGTCTTGCCTTCCTTGTCCACTGCGCGGTAGAGATATTTCCAGGCGCCTTTGAACTTGATGTACGTTTCATCCATGCGCCAACTCCCACCCACCGGATGCTTGTGCTTGCGGAACACTTTCTCAAGCAATGGCAGAAACCGAATTGCCCAGCGATTGATCGACGAATGGTCGACAAACACGCCGCGCTCCTGCATCATTTCCTCCAGGTGGCGGTAGCTCAGCGGATACGCTGCATACCAGCGTATGCACACCAGAATGACATCGATCGGGAAACGCATCCCTTTGTTAGCCAGCATCTCGTTTCAAGCCTTTTCAGTCAAAGCACTCAGCATAGACGAGCAGGTGGCTTGCCCGTCAACGCGACAAAACCGTCAAATCTGCCACCGTCATCGCAGATCTCTCCTACATCGCAACAGTCATCAGTATGTGTTCCCGGAACGCATACAATGTAGTAACCTTCATGTCGGACGCTCCTGTCTGTTCAAGTGGTTGATAAACACCTCCACTTTGGCACATCGCGATGCTGTTTAGGTGGGAGCGTCCATCCCATTGCTTACGGTACAGATATGCCCCAACAACTTGAGAGCGTGTTGTGCAGGCTTCGGGTGTGACGATCTGCTCCATGGCAGCGCCCCGGCACTTGTCGTCCAAACGGGCACCGTACTTATGGACCCGCACAGCCATTGGTGTGGCAATCAAGGGCTCGATGATCAAAGGGCGGGCTGAGGACGTAGCGGTCCCTGCGCGGGTTTCGCGTCGGTGTCGGCCGGGTAGAAAGGCGACGGCAATCAGTGCGCTAGCGCTTGGACTGCCGGTGGCGGACGGCGCTGAGGATTCCGCGCAATATTTCCAGTGGCGGCGGAGGGCAACCGGGTATGTTGACGTCAACGGGAATCACGTTCGCGACGCGGCCGCAACTCGCATAGCTCTCGCCGAAGATACCCCCCGTGCAACCGCAGTCACCGAGCGCCACGACCAGTTTCGGCTCCGGCGTGGCGTCATAGGTGCGCCGTAGCGCCTCTTCCATGTGTTTCGATACCGGCCCCGTGACCAGCAGCATGTCGGCATGCCGGGGACTGGCGACAAACTTGATACCGAGCCCCTCGATGTTGTAGTAAGGGTTGCTGAGGGCGTGGATTTCCAGCTCGCAGCCGTTGCATGAGCCGGCATCCACCGCACGGATGGTCAGCGCCTGACCGAGGATGTCGAGAATGTCCCGGTGGATGCGTTCGACTCCGTCGCCCACGGTGCACGGCGCCGGCTCAGTGACGATGCCGGTGCGGACAATCTGCTTGAGGATGTGCCACATCAGAGGTCGTGCCCCGAATAACTCAGGTTGAATGATTTGTTGATCAGCGGAAAATCCGGGACGATATTGCCGATGATGGCGTGCTCAATCACCGGCCAGTTCTGCCACGATGGATCATGGCAGTGACAGCGCACGATACGGCCCTCGGCCCCGATCTCCAGCGCCACCAGGACTTCGCCGCGCCAGCCTTCCACCCATCCCATGCCAAGTGAGGGGACATCCGGCGCGCGTAGCTCAGCGCGCGTAGCGCCATCAGGCAAGCCCGAGCAGATTCGTCGAATCAGGCGCAACGATTCAAGCGTTTCGTCGAATCGAACGGCCACGCGTGCGGCGACATCGCCATTGCGTTGCGTGGCCATCGCAACCTGGAGTCCATCGTAGGGAATCCATTCATGGTCGCAGCGCAGGTCGAATGCCTGGGCGCTGGCGCGACCGGCCAGACCGGTCAGGCCCAACTGCGCGGCCAGCTGCGGCGTGACCCGCCCGGCGGTGCTGAAACGATCCTGCAAGCCCGCATGTTCGTCATAAGTGGTGCGCAACGCCTCCACTTCACGCTCAATGGCGTCGCACTGTTGTTCAATTCGATGCAGCAGCGCCGGTGGCGGATCGACGGCCGTGCCACCAGGCACCACGGCATCCATCATGAAGCGATGCCCGAAGGCCTCCTTGGACAGGCGCAGCCAGTCTTCTCGCAGGCGCGAGAACTGGGCTAGGCCGAAGGTCAGAGCTGCATCGTTGCCCAGCCCCCCCAAGTCGCCTAGATGGTTAGCCACCCGCTCGCGTTCGAGCATCAAGGCCCGGAGCCATTGAGTGCGTGGTGGAATCTCGCAGCGCCAAGCCGATTCGAGCGCCATGCAGTAAGCCCAGGCATAGGCCACGGTCGAGTCGCCTGACACGCGCCCGGCCAGCCGGACCCCGTCAAGCGGGGTCAGTTCGGTGAAGCGCCGCTCGATGCCCTTGTGCGCGTAGCCCAGGTGTTCTTCCAGACGCAGCACCTTCTCGCCGACGACCGAGAAGCGGAAGTGGCCCGGCTCGATGATGCCGGCATGCACCGGGCCGACAGCGATTTCGTGCACGCCGTCACCCTCGACGCGCACGAAGGGATAGTCGGCGGGTAGCGTACCAGCGGCTGCGGCTGCGGCTGTGGTTTGGGCGTTGTGGTGCAGTGGCCGCGATTCGCCTGACCACAGGCCATGGTCGAGCCATGGGCGGGCGTCGTCGCAGCCCTCGGCGTGAATGCCTGATAAATCAGCCATTGCGCGCTGCATCCGACCAGCACAGGCGAACGTGCTCGACAGGTTTGGAAATGATGGCGTTGTATCACTTAGCGTGAGTTCAATCCAGACGAGTCCTTCCACGACGGTGAATGCCGCACAGGCGACCATGCCACCGCCCGCCGCAGTACGGTCGACGCCCCACATTGAGACCAGACGGCCGCCCGACTCGACCACTGCGCTCGCCGCGGCGCTCCATTCGTCGCGATTGACCGACCCTTGCCAGATCGGCAAGAGCGCCGACAGGCGTTGCAGATCCAGCCCCAGTGCGGGCAGGGGCTTTAGATCGAGTCCAGGTTCCGGTGCAGTCACAGCATCAGTTCCCCACCAACATGGCGGCGGCCTGTCGGTACCAGGCGTCGAGATAGGGCGGGATGTACAAGCCCAGCATCAGGCTTAACCCCAGGTGCACGAACACCGGAATCAACGCGGGTGGGTGCGCCAGCGGCTTGACATTGGTTTCTCCGAACACCATTGGCTGCACGCGGCTGAATACCGCGGCAAAGGCCAGCCCCAGCGCTACCAGCAGGAACGGCGTGGCCCAGGGCTGCTCACGCATCGCTGTCGTGACGATCAGGAATTCACTGGCAAACACCCCGAACGGTGGCATGCCCAGGATGGCCAGCGAACCGAGCATCAGTCCCCAGGCTACTGTGGGGCTTACTTTGATGAGTCCGCGAATGTCTTTCATGATCTGCGTGCCGGCCTTCTGCGTGGCATGGCCAACGGCAAAGAAAATTGCCGACTTGGTCAGCGAATGCACGGTCATGTGCAGCAGGCCGGCGTAGCTGGCAATCGGACCCCCGAGTCCGAAGGCGAAGGTCATCATGCCCATGTGTTCGATCGACGAGTAGGCGAACATGCGCTTGACGTCCTTCTGCCGGATAAGGAAGAATACTGCCGCTACCACCGACAGCAGCCCGAAGCCCATCATCAGGCGGCCAGCCAGATGGTTTTGCAGTGCACCGTCGGTCAGTATCTTGCAGCGAAGGATGGCGTAGAGAGCCACATTCAGCAGCAGGCCCGAGAGCACGGCAGACACGGGGGTCGGGCCCTCAGCATGGGCGTCCGGTAGCCAGTTGTGCAACGGAACCAGGCCCACCTTCGTGCCGTAGCCGATGAACAGGAAGGCGAACGCCAGCGTGATGATGTTCGGGTTGAGCTGCGCCTTCACCGCGTCAAGGTTGGTCCACAGCAACGCACCCCCTTCGGGGCCAATGACCTTCTCAGCCGCCATGTAAAGCAGAACCGTGCCAAAGAGGGCCTGTGCGATGCCCACGCCGCACAGGATGAAGTATTTCCACGCCGCTTCCAAGCTGGCGGGGGTGCGGTAAACGCTGACCAGCAGCACGGTGGTGAGTGTGGCGGCCTCCATCGCCACCCACACGATGCCCATGTTGTTGGTCGTCAATGCCAGCAGCATCGTGAAGCTGAACAGCTGATACATGCTGTGGTACAGCCGCATTCGCGGCGGTGTCATCTTTCCATGGTCGCGCTCTACCTGCATGTAGGGCCGCGAGAAGACGGCGGTGGTCAGGCCCACCAAGGCGGTCAGCGTCACCAGGAAAACATTGAGGGAATCGATGTAGAACTCGCGGTCCCACACCAGCAGCGAGCCGTGTGCGATGATTTGCGCGGTGAGGACACAGGCCGCGACGAAGGTGCCGAAGCTGAACGCGACGTTGACATCGCGCGCGCCGTCCCGATGGCCTACCAGTGCCAGCACCAATCCGCCGAGCAGCGGAATTGCAAGTAGGAAGGCGAGTGCGTACAAGTTAATCTTCCTTCAGCTTTTCGAGATTCCGGATGTCCAAGCTGTCAAACTGTTCGCGGATTTGGAACATGAACACGCCCATGATCAGCACGCCGATCAGCACATCCAGTGCAATGCCGAGCTCAACCACCATCGGCATGCCGTAGGTGGCCGAAGTGGCAGCAAAGAACAGGCCGTTCTCCATGGCCAGGAATCCGATCACCTGCGGCACAGCTTTGGCACGCGTGATCATCATCAGGAACGACAGCAGCACGCAGGACAACGCGATGCCCAGCGTGCCGCTGGCCACAACCGATGACAGCTGTGAAATCGGCTTGGCAAGATCGAACGCGAAGATCACGATCATGATGCCGATCAGCATGATGGTCGGGATGTTGATCAGCGTCTCGACATCCCAGCGGATATCGAGCCGATCGATGACCCTGCGCAGCACATAGGGAATCAGTAGCACCTTGAGAACGAAGGTCAGGCCGGCCGACAGGTAGAGGTGGTGCTGGTGCGTCACGTAGCCGACCACCGCAGTGGCCAGTACCAGCGTCGCGCCCTGCATCGTGAACAACTGGATCAGAGACAGGACACGTCGCTGCGAGATCATCGCGAATGCCAGCATCAGCAGCATCGCGCCGAGCAGGTTGACAAACTGGGTCAGCAGCGTGCTCATATCAGTGCCCACCGGGCCGCCCAAAAGGCACTGATCTCCCCCTCGGGGGGGAGCGAACGAAGTAAGCGTGGGGTCGTCATTTCATTTACTCAGCAAAAGGTGCACCAGCAGGCCGATGACTGCCAGCAGAAAGGCGGTGGCCAGGAACTCCGGCACGCGGAAGATGCGCAACTTCGCGCTGATCGCCTCCAGGGTGGCGAGCAGAAAACCGCCCAAGGCAAGCTTGAGAACCAGTACTGGCAACGCAAATAGCATGACCAGCGGCGCTTGAGCCCCGGCCATGCCCCAAGGAAAGAACAGCGCCAGGCCGATGCACGAGTACGCGAACAACTTCAGACAGGCCGCCCACTCGATCAGCGCCAGATGGCGCGCTGAATACTCCAGGATCAACGCCTCGTGGATCATCGTTAGCTCAAGGTGAGTGGCCGGATTGTCCACCGGCACGCGCGCGTTCTCCGCCAGCGACACCATCGTGAACGCGACGCCGGCGAAAGCCAGGCCGGGGTAGATGGCAAACTCGCGATGCGCCAGCGTTTCGACGATCGTTGTGAGCGAAGTCGACTTGGAGATCAGCGAGGCTGAGAACAGCACCATCAGCAGCGCCGGCTCAGCTAGAAAGCCGATCAACATTTCGCGTCGGGCACCCATCGTCCCGAAGGCAGTGCCGATGTCCATCGCCGCCAGCGAAATGAACACGCGAGCGAGGGCAAACAGGCCGACCAGCGCGATGGCGTCGGCTGCGGGCGCCAGCGGTAGGTCGGTGGACAGCGTCGGGATGATCGCGCAAGCCAGAAGCATGCAGGCGAAAACCACATACGGCGCCGCGCGAAACAGCTGCGACGCGTTGTCGGCGATCACCGATTCCTTGTTGAACAGCTTGTGCAGCATCCTGTAGGGCTGCCAGAGGCTGGGTGCCGACTTGTTCTGCAGCCAGGCACGCCATTGGTTGACCCAGCCCGTCAGAAGTGGCGCCAGCGCGATGGCGATGACGATCTCGAACAACTGCGACAGGAAGCCGGTAAAGCTCATTGAAGCCCCCTGTTCGATGCATACATCGCCCCATTCCCTTGGGGGAGGTTTGCTTGCATGGAGAGGCCCTGTGCTGCGTTCATCGCATCACCACCAGCAGCGTGACTACCAGGGTCAGGAAGCTATAAAGCAGGTAGATTGAGATGCGGCCCTGCTGCATCAGGCCGACCAGTCGCCCCAGGTCGGTCGCAAGATTGGCGATGGGCACGTAAATCCCTGTCTCTTATACACATCTCCGAGCACACGAGNNTGTATAAGAGACAGGGGGTTGCTTGTCGAATGCGGTTGGCAGGTCACGCTGCATCAGGAAGAAGGGCTCGAAAATCTGGCGGATCGGCTGGCCGAAGCCCTCGGCTGTGTCCTGCATGCGCGCCGAGACCCACGGGAAGCCGCAGGCCCAAGGCAGGCCGCGGCGCAGGCGGCCGTGATAAAACATGCGCACCAGCAGGTAAGCCAGCGCGAAGCTACCCAGGATGCCGAGCAGGAAGACCACCGGCCCGTAACTCGCCTGCTCCATGCTGGTGGGAGCCAGCAGCCAGCCACTGGCACTCACCCTGGCGCCGAGGCCCGATGCGACGAGTTGCTGCGTCACCGGGTCAATCAATTGAATGAACTGCGTTGGCAGCAGCCCGAGCGCCATGCAGCCGAGTGCCAGCCATAGCATGCCCACACGTTCCCAGCGACCGGCATCGTGTGCGTGGGCGAGCTTTTCTTCGCGGGGCTGGCCAAGGAAGATCACGCCGAAGAACTTGACCATCGTGTAGCCGGCCAGCGCAGCCACCAGCGCGATGAGTGCCGTCACCACCGGGATCAGCATCGTCAGCAGCGGCAGCGGCAGGCCAGGCGTGAACAGGAAGCTCTGCAGCAGCAGCCACTCGGAGACAAACCCGCCAAACGGCGGCAGGCCGGCACTGGTCAGCACGCCCAGAAGCATGAGCCAGCCAACCCAGGGCATGGTGCGGATCAGGACACCGAGTTTGCCGAGGCTTCTCTCGGAAGTGGCGTGCAGCACGCTACCGGTGGC
>DFWY01000074.1:0-20356 GCA_002381615.1 Polaromonas sp. UBA4122
CGGGTGCTGAGCCGCAATGTGGACGCCTGGCTGCCTGAGGGGCACGGCGGCAGTAATTTGCGACGACTGCAAAACGAAATGCAGATGCTGCTCTACACCCACCCCCTGAACGATGTGCGGGCTGGTCGGCGGCAGTTGCCGGTCAATTCTTTCTGGCTCAGCGGCACGGGCGCCTTGCCGGCAGGCAGCGGTAACGCCAAGGACAACATCAGCGTGCCGCGCAGCCTGGCCCTGGCCGTTTTTAACGATGACTGGGCCGCTTACGCGCAGGCTTGGGTCGCGCTGGATGCTGGCGAGGTGGCGCATCTGCTGGCCCGCCAGCGTGCCGGCGAGACGGTGCGGCTGACGCTGTGCGGAGAACGCAGCGCCCAGACTTTTGCATCCAGCCATGCCGGCCTTTTCACCCGAATCTCAAGCTTTTTAAGCTCCAAGCCCATATGGAACGTGCTTGAGCAGCTATAAAAATCATAGTAAAACACAAGCTTCCACATCACATCATGAAAATTCAGGTACGCGACGTGCCGCCGCGCAGCGTCTGGGCGCTGCAGCAGGCGGGCATTCACCCCTTGCTGGCGCAGCTCTTTGCGGCGCGGGGCGTTCACTCGATGGACGAACTCGACGACGGGCTGGCCAAATTGCTGCCACCCGCCTCGCTGCGCGGAAGCCGGGAAGCCGCCCAGCTGCTGGCCGATGCCATGGCCGCTGGCAAAAAAATCTGCGTGGTCGCCGACTATGACTGCGATGGCGCCACCGCCTGTGCCGTGGCGCTGCGGGGCTTGAGACTGCTGGGTGCCAAGCATGTCAGCTACCTGGTGCCGGACCGTGTGATTGACGGCTACGGCCTGACGCCGCCGATTGCCGAGCGCGTCAAAGCCAGCGGTGCCGACCTGCTGGTGACCGTGGACAACGGCATTGCCAGCATCGACGGTGTGGCCCGGGCCAAGGCGCTGGGCCTGCAGGTGCTGGTGACCGACCACCACCTGCCCGCGCTTAAAGACGGGCGGGTGGTGTTGCCGGCCGCCGACGTGATCGTCAACCCCAACCAGCCCGATTGCGGTTTTGAGAGCAAATCCATCGCCGGGGTGGGCGTGATGTTTTATGTGCTGCTGGCGCTGCGCGCCGAGTTGCGCCAGCGTGGGGTGTTCGATGCGACTCCGAGCGACGCCGGGCCGCCCCAAGGCGCGAGCGCCTCCTCGGGGGGCAGCGTAGTACACGCAGTGACAAGCGTGGGGGCCAAGGTACCTCAGCCGAAGCTCGATACGCTTCTTCCCCTTGTCGCCCTCGGAACCGTGGCCGACGTCGTCAAGCTCGATGCCAACAACCGGCGCCTGGTGGCGCAGGGGCTCAAGCGCATCCGGGCCGGCGCCCTGCCGGCGGGAATTGCCAGCCTGTTTACCGCTGCAGGCCGCCAGGCGCCTGTGGCGACCACGTTTGACTTTGGCTTTGCGCTCGGTCCGCGCATCAATGCGGCGGGCCGCCTCGCCGACATGACGCTGGGCATTGAGTGCCTGCTCACCGACGACGCAGCGCGGGCCGACGAACTGGCCAAAATGCTGGACGGCATCAACCGCGAACGTCGCGACATCGAGGCGGGCATGCGCGAGCAAGCCCAGCTGGCGGCCGACGCGATGATTGACGAGGATGAAGAACCGCCGCCGGCCATTGCGATCTTTGACCCGGAATTCCATGAAGGCGTGGTCGGCATCGTGGCCTCGCGCATAAAGGACAAACTGCACCGGCCGACCTTTGTGTTTGCCGCCAGCCAGGCGCCGGGCAAGGAGCATGAACTCAAAGGCTCGGGCCGCTCGATTCCCGGCTTTCACCTGCGCGATGCGCTGGATCTGGTGGCCAAACGCTGCCCCGGCGTGTTGCTGCGCTTTGGCGGCCACGCCATGGCTGCCGGCTGCACCCTTGCCGAAGAACACTTTGAGGTGTTCGAGCAGGCGCTGCAGCAAGTCGCCCACGAGTGGCTGGACGCCGCCACCCTGACGCGCCGCATGGACACCGACGGCCCGCTGGCGCCCGAGTACCGGCGTGCCGACCTGGTGGACACGCTGCACAAGGAAGTCTGGGGCCAGGGTTTTGCCGCGCCCACCTTCAGCGAAGAAGTCGAGGTGGTGTCGCAGCGGCTGGTGGGTGAAAAGCACCTGGCGCTCAAGCTCAAGCACCAGGGCCAGCCGGTGGACGCCATCTGGTTTGGCCACACCGAGCCCCTGCCCGCGCGGGTGACACTGGCTTTCCGGCTGGATGCCGATGAATGGCAGGGCGTCAAACGGCTGCGGTTTCTCGTGGAAGCGGCAGAAATTCAGGTGTTTTAGGGCAGTAGCCCAATCAGCACGGGCGTAAATTGCTATTAACTTTACAGCAACCACAAACCATTCGAAGTGAAGATCGACCCCGCGCAGATCCTCAGCAAATGCCCCCGACAGGAAAAGGGTGTCATGGAAGGCTCCCAGCTGGGTCGGCTGGCCTGAGTCGCTATGTATTTGGTAGCTATTCTCGCCCGTCCTATAAGGGCCAGAGCCATAATTCTTCAATAAAAAGCAGGCCGTCTGTCCCAGCAGCGTCCCGAGGTCGGCAACAGGCCAGGCGTTGACAACCTCCGTCCAATCTATAAGGTATAGAATTAATACATCTTTCAGATTTGAGCACGAAAGGAGTTCCTGAAGTGAGATTCCAAACCCGCTCTTCGAGGCTGGGACAAGCCCCAAGAGGGTCACTTTCGACGGCCCACGAGGACTTGAACCATGACGATCACACTGACTGAAGCGGCTGCGAAACAGATCCGCTCACAAATTGCCAAGCGCGGCAAAGGCTTTGGGCTGCGTGTCGGCGTCAAGAACGTCGGCTGCTCGGGCTTTGCCTACACCTATGAGGTCGCCGACGAACTGCGTGCCGACGAGCAAGGCTTCGAAGGCCATGGCGTGACGCTGGTGATAGCCCAGCAAAGCCTCGCCACCCTCGACGGAGCGTGTCTCGACTTTGTCACCGAAGGGCTGAAGCAGTCCTTCAAGTTCGACAATCCGAACGTCGGCAACACCTGCGGCTGCGGCGAAAGCTTCAGCCTGAAGGCGGGCGCCGGCAAAGGACGGCTCACATGAGTTCCTTGCTGCAAAACCTCGTCAACCAGCCCTACAAGCATGGCTTCGTCACCGACATCGAGTCGGATGTCGCCGCCAAGGGACTGAATGAAGACACGATCCGCCTGATCTCGGCCAAGAAGAACGAGCCCGAGTGGCTGCTCGAGTTCCGCCTGAAGGCTTTCCGCCACTGGCTGACGATGACGGAGCCGGAGTGGGCCAACGTCAAGCATCCGAAGATCGATTTTCAGGCGATCAGCTACTACTCGGCGCCCAGGCCCAAGCCTAAGCTGAACAGCATGGACGAAGTCGATCCGGAGTTGCTGCGCACCTTTGAGAAGCTCGGTGTGCCGATGCACGAACGCGCGGCGCTGGCGGGCGTGGCGGTCGATGTGATCTTCGACAGCGTCTCGGTGGCAACCACCTACAAGGCAAAGCTCGCCGAGGTCGGCATCATTTTCGGATCGATCTCCGAGGCGGTGCAAAACCACCCTGAACTGGTGAAAAAGTACCTCGGCACCGTGGTGCCGACGGGCGACAACTATTACGCGGCGCTGAATTCGGCGGTCTTCACCGATGGCTCGTTCTGCTTCATCCCGAAGGGCGTCAAGTGCCCGATGGACCTGTCAACCTATTTTCGCATCAACACCCAGGACACCGGGCAGTTTGAGCGCACCCTGATCGTGGCAGAGGAAGGCGCCTCGGTGTCTTACCTCGAAGGCTGCACTGCGCCGAAGTTCGACACCAATCAGTTGCACGCTGCGGTCGTCGAACTGGTGGCGCTCGACAACGCCGACATCAAATACTCGACAGTGCAAAACTGGTACGCGGGCGACGAGACTGGCCTGGGCGGCATCTACAACTTCGTCACCAAGCGCGGACTGTGCCGGGGCGTCAACTCGCGCATTTCATGGACCCAGGTGGAGACCGGATCGGCGATCACCTGGAAGTATCCGTCGTGCGTGCTGCTTGGCGACAACTCGGTGGGCGAGTTCTATTCCGTCGCGGTGACGAATCACCACCAGCAGGCCGACACCGGGACCAAGATGATCCACATCGGCAAGAACACCCGCAGCACCATCGTCAGCAAGGGCATCTCGGCGGGCCAGTCGAGCAACAGCTACCGCGGTCTGGTGAAGGTTTTGCCCACGGCCGCTGGCGCACGCAACTATTCGCAGTGCGACTCGATGCTCATTGGTGCGCATTGCAGCGCCAACACTTTCCCATACATCCAGGTGCGCAACCAAAGCGCCACGGTTGAACATGAAGCGTCAACGTCGAAGATTGGCGAAGACCAAATGTTTTACTTTGCGCAGCGCGGCATCGGGGCCGAGGAAGCCGTCTCGATGATCATCAACGGCTTCTGCAAGGACGTATTTCGCCAATTGCCGATGGAGTTCGCGGTCGAAGCCACCAAACTACTCGGGATCAAGCTCGAAGGGAGCATAGGATGATTGTTCAAAACAGCAAAACACTGCTTGAGGTTAGCGGCCTGTGCGCCACCGTCAACGGCATCGAGATTCTCAAAGGTCTGGACTTCACCGTGAAGCGTGGGGAAGTCCACGCGATCATGGGGCCCAACGGCTCGGGCAAGAGCACCTTCGCCAAGGTGCTGGCGGGCCACACGGCGTATCAGGTGACGGCTGGCGAGGTGCTGTTCGAAGGCCGGAACCTGCTTGAGATGGCGCCTGAAATGCGCGCCCGCGCCGGCCTCTTCCTGGCATTCCAGTACCCGATCGAGATACCCGGTGTGGGCAACAGCCAGTTTCTGCGCCTGGCCTACAACACGGTGCAGGCCGGGCGCGGCCATGACGAGCTTGACCCGCTTGAGTTCGACGATCTGGTGCGCGAGAAGATGAAGCTGCTCGAAATGAGCCCCGAGTTCCTCGAGCGCAGTGTCAACGAAGGCTTTTCAGGCGGCGAAAAGAAGCGCAACGAGATCCTGCAAATGGCGCTGCTGGAGCCCAGCCTGGCCATCCTCGACGAAACCGACTCGGGGCTCGACATCGACGCGCTGCGGGTGGTGTCGCAAGGCGTCAACCACCTCGCCAGCAAGGACAACGCCATCGTGCTGGTCACGCACTACCAGCGCCTGCTGAACTACATCGTTCCCGACTACGTGCATGTGATGAGTGGCGGCCGCATCATCCGGACCGGCGGCAAGGAACTCGCGCTCGAGCTGGAGGAGCGCGGCTACGACTGGATTGAGGCCGAAGCAGAAGCCGCAGGGGCTTTGTCATGAGCAACGAAACCGCCGTCGCTTGGGGGTACCTGGAAGGGCTACTCGCCGGCCAGGCGCAAGCGTCGGCCGCGCTCGCGTCACCGAAGTTGGCGTGGCTGAATGCGCTGCGCGCCGAAGCGCTTGAGCGCGTCGGCGTACTCACGCTGCCAACAGCGCGCGACGAAGCCTGGCGCTTCACCGACATTTCAGCGCTGACCCGGTACTCGTTTCATCCGCTACGCACGCCGACCTCGTTGCAGGCCGACGACATCAAACCCTTCTTCATCGAAGAGGCGACGACCCGGCTCGTCTTCGTTGACGGTGTTCATGCGTCGCGGCTTTCCAGCATCGACGCTGAGGCTGGCATCGTCGTCAGCCCGCTATCGTCAGCGGTCCAGGCGCATGCCTCAGACATTGCGCCGCATCTCGGCCAGCACGCGCCATTCCATGACAAGCTGTTTTCGGCACTCAACACCGCCTTCCTGCACGACGCTGCCGTGGTCATCGTGCCGCGTGAGACTTCGGTCGCCACACCGGGGCATTTGCTCTTCCTCTCGACGCAGCCCGACGTTGCCAGCCACCCGCGTATCCTGCTGGTTGCCGAGACGGGCAGCGCGGTGACGCTGATTGAAGACTACGTCGCCTTGCACGAAGGCGCGTACTTCACCAACTCGGTCGTGGAGGTGTCGGTGGGTGCGAATGCGCAGGTCGAACATGTTCGCGTGCAGCGCGAGAGCGGACACGCCTTTCATATGGCCAGCTGCGCGGTGTCGATCGGGCATGCGAGCCGCTATCACTCGGCCAGCATCGCACTCGGCGCACAAAT
This sequence comes from Polaromonas sp. UBA4122, assembly GCA_002381615.1. Classification (GTDB taxonomy): domain Bacteria; phylum Pseudomonadota; class Gammaproteobacteria; order Burkholderiales; family Burkholderiaceae_C; genus Polaromonas. The sequence continues at coordinate 6,128 of DFWY01000074.1, forward strand.
TTCCCGACTCGACCTTCATGTCGTGCAAACAGCCGAGGCGGCGCAATGCTCGCTCGACGGGCTGGCGCTGATTGGGGCGCACCAGCTCGCCGACACGCACACCTTCATTGATCATGAGAAGCCGTATGGCGTGAGCCGCCAACTGCACAAATGCATCGTGGGCGGTGCCGCGCACGCGGTCTTTAACGGCAAGGTGATGGTTAGACCCGGCGCACAGAAAACCGATTCGGCGCAGTCGAGCCGCAACCTGCTGCTAACGCCCCAGGCGATGGTGGACACCCAGCCGCAACTCGAAATATTCGCCGACGACGTCAAGTGCACGCACGGCGCCACCGTCGGGCAGCTCGACAGCGAGGAAGTCTTCTACCTGCAAAGCCGCGGTCTTTCGGAAGCTGCGGCGCGCAATCTGCTGACCTACGCATTCGGTGCCGAAGTCATCAAGCGCATTCCCATCGCATCACTGCGACGGCAGCTTGAACAGACGGTGCTCGACCAGACCACAGGCCAGCCATGATGAACACGCCTAAGGACTTGACGGTGCCCACGCCCCCTTCGACGCCCGGTTTCGATGTCGCGCGGATTCGCGCTGATTTTCCGATTCTCAAGCTCACGGTCGGCGGCAAACCGCTGGTCTATCTTGACAACGCGGCATCGAGCCAGATGCCGCAGCCGGTGATCGACCGCCTGGTGCGCTACCAGACGACAGAGCACGCCAATATCCATCGCGCGGTGCATTACCTGTCAGAGACCGCCACTACCGCCTACGAGGCGGCGCGCGTCAAGCTCCAGCGCTTCATCAACGCGCGCGAAGAGCGCGAAGTGATCTTCACCAGCGGCACCACCGACGGCATCAACCTCGTGATGCAGGGCTGGGGCCGCAAGTTCATCAACGCCGGTGACGAAATCATCCTGACCGTGCTGGAACACCATTCGAACATCGTGCCGTGGCAGATGCTCGCAACCGAAAAAGACGCAACGATCCGCGTCGTGCCGATCAACGACGCCGGTGAGTTGCTGGTTGACGAGTACGAAGCGCTCTTCAATGAACGCACGCGCTTCGTCAGCGTCGGCCACATCTCGAATGCGCTGGGCAGCATCAACCCGGTCAAGCAGATGATCGCATTCGCGCATGCGCGCGGTGTGCCGGTGCTGGTCGATGGCGCGCAAGCCGCGCCTCACCTCGCGGTCGATGTGCAGGATCTGGACTGCGACTTCTACGCGTTTTCGGGCCACAAGCTATGCGGCCCGACCGGCATCGGCATCCTGTATGGCCGCGCCGCGCTGCTTGAGCAGATGCAGCCTTTCAAGGGCGGCGGCGACATGATCCACACCGTCACTTTTGAAGAGACGACCTACAATACAATTCCGCACAAGTTCGAGGCCGGAACCCCGCCGATCGCCGCAGCCATCGGCTTCGGCGCCGCGGTGGATTACCTGTCGGCCATTGGCATGCCGGCCATCGCAGCGCACGAGCAGGCCTTGCTGCGCTATGCCACCGAGTGGCTGGGCGAGCTGCCGGGTGTGCGCCTCCTCGGCACGGCCCAACACAAGGCTGCGGTGCTGTCGTTTGCGGTCGAAGGCATCCACCCGCATGACGTCGGCACCTTGCTCAATCAGGAAGGTGTCGCGGTGCGCACCGGCCACCACTGTGCACAGCCCTTGATGAAGCGGCTGGGCGTGGTGGCCACCGCGCGCGCCTCTTTTGCGTTCTACAACACGCTGGCCGAGGTTGACGCGCTCGTCGCTGGCATTCGCAGCGTTCAAAAGGTATTTGCATGAGCGCCGACCCCAAAGCCTTGTACCAGGAGGTGATCCTTGACCACAACCGCAAGCCGCGCAACTACGGCGTGCTCGAACACCCCAGCCACCATGCCGAAGGGGTGAATCCGCTGTGTGGCGACCACATTCACGTCGCGCTCGACCTTGCCGGTGACAGCATCAGCAACATCGCCTTCCAGGGCGAATCGTGCGCCATCTGCAAGGCGTCAGCGTCGATGATGACGGTGGCGGTCAAAGGCAAGAGCTTGGGCGACGCGCAGACCTTGATCCACGAGTTCGTCAACATGGCCACCGGCCGACTCGACGCCAAGAGCGGCCAGCTCATCGGCCCACATATCGGCCGGCTGGCGGTATTCGCTGGCATCAGCGAACTACCGATGCGCGTGAAATGCGCGATCCTGCCGTGGCACACGCTGCAGGCCGCGTTCAACGCCGAGCCCAGCACGTCAACCGAGCACGATGCGGATCCGATGCACGCACCGATCGGCGACGCCTGAGGCGACCCGTGGTGGTTTCACGTACAAAACATTGACATGCCGAAAATCGCCGACATCGAAAAGACGCCGAACCCGAACGCGATGAAGTTCAGCTTGCGCGAGCCCCTCACCTGGGGCGTAACGCATTCGTATGACAACGCCGGGCAGGCCCAAAACGACGCGCTGGCGCGCGCGCTGTTTGCGATTGCGCACGTCACCAACGTCTTCTATGTCGACCGCTGGCTCACCGTCACGCAGGACGGCCTGGCCGACTGGGAGCAACTGGCACGCGAGATTGCCGTGCCCTTGCGTGCTGCCCCGGCGGCGAGCGATCAATCGACCGCAACGGTTGCGGCGGCCAGGGCCAAATTCGCGCATCTGAGCGAACACGACCAGCAACGCCTGGACGATATTAACGTGCTGCTCGACCTGGAGATTCGTCCCTATCTGCAGGGCGACGGCGGCGACCTGCATATTCTCAGCCTCCACGGCAACCAGCTCACCGTTCACTACCAGGGCGCGTGCGGCACCTGCCCGAGCTCGATTTCCGGTACGCTGCGCGGCATCGAAAATCGGCTGCGGACGATCGAGCCCGGCATCGAAGTCATCGCGGCCTAGCAGCCTGTCGAGCTTGCGAAGCGTCAATGCGGTGTCACTGACCAACCGCACCACTTCATTGACTGTTGACATGGGATCAGGTCGCACGTTGACAACGCACACGGCTTTCCTATAAGATACATAATAAATACAGCTTATAAAACTTCAATCCTGGATCACCTTACTGCCGAGCGCGGTGCTGAGCGATCCGATCGAGAAAAACCGAATGCCAACAGCAGATCTACGCACCAAGAACGAAGCCCCCCAAAGAATTCACGCAGCCCCGAGCCTGCGGGCGTTCCTCGAACTCGCTTTTCGGCCGTTTTATCTGGCCGGCAGCGCGTGGGCGCTGATCGCGATCGGCATCTGGATTTACACCCCCCAAGTACTGACCGGGCCGCTACAAGGCCTTGCCTGGCACGCGCATGAAATGCTCTGGGGCTTCATCGCGACGATTGCGGTCGCCTTCCTGATGACGGCCGGCGCCAACTGGACCGGGATCAATCCCATGAAAGACGGCGCGCTGGCCACCGCCTGCGGGCTATGGCTGGTGGCACGAATCGGCTTTCTGGCTGGCGGCAACGGCCTGTTTTGGGTGGCGACGGCGGCCGAGCTCGGCTTCTTCCTGCTGGCTGCGGTGGCGATGATGCGCGCGGTGATACGCGCCAAGAACGCGCGCAACTACGCTGTGCCTTGGCTGCTGGTCGGCCTGGGCGCGGCTGACGCTTTGTACCTGCTGGCTGCGCGCGGCGGCGACTATGCACTGCTGATGCAACGTTTCAACGCCGGGCTGCTGGTGATGGCGCTGATCGCGCTGCTGATCAGCCGACGCGTGATTCCGTTCTTCGCCATGCGCGCTGTCACTGGCCTGACGATTCCAAAACACACCCGCTCGGGCCAGCTGCAGCTTGCCGCGTGCGCTGCCGGGGTGGTTTTTCTGCTGGCCGGCCTGCGGGTGGCAACAGCCGTCGCGCTCGGCCTGGCAGGCGCGCTGTCGCTGCTGCAGGTGGTGACCTGGAAGCCTTACGCAGTGCGCGGAAACCCGTTGCTGTGGATTCTCTATGTCGGCTATACCGGCCTGGGGCTCGGTCTCTTGATGGCCGCGTGCGCGGCTGCTGGCGTATCCCTGCCGCGCGTGCTGCCGGTACACATGATCGCGATGGCGGGCTTCTCGGTGTTGATCATCGGCATGATGACGCGCACTTCGCTCGGCCACCTCGGGCACCCGCTCGCCAGCGACCGCAGCATGCGCGTCAGCTATGGGCTGATGCTCATTGCCGTTGCGTTGCGCCTGGTGGCCATCGCACCTTCGGCCTTCAGTCTGCTGGCGCTGCAGCTCTCGGCGGCAGCGTGGATCGCTGCACTCGCGCTCTACCTCTGGCGCTTCGCGCCGCTGATGATCCGGCCGCGGCAATGAAGCGAGCAGCCCACTTCTCGCACCGGAGTTCGCCATGCGCCTGACCACAATGACCGACTACGCCATCCGCCTGCTGATGTACGTCGGGCAACATCCCGAGCGCCTGTGCACGATCTCGGAAGTGGCGCACGCCTATGAAATTTCCGAGGCGCACCTGATGAAGATCACCCATCAGTTGGGCATGTCCGGCTGGCTGGAAACCGTACGCGGAAAGGGCGGCGGCATGCGGCTCGCGGCGGCCCCGGCCGACATCAACCTGGGTGGCGTGGTGCGCAGCGTCGAGCCCGATTTCTTTATCGTTGACTGCCTCGCCAGCGACACCGTGTGCCTGTTGACCGGGAACTGCCAGCTGACCGGCATCATCAGCGGCGCACTACATAGCTTCCTGCAGTACCTCGATCGCTACACGCTCGCCGATCTGCTGGCACCGGCCACCGAAAGCACCGCCCAAATCTGGCCGGTGACCTTTGGCAAGCGTCCGAGCGTTTCGGCATGCTGACGCCCTGCGTTCACTCGCCATCCACAGCCCCATCCACACCGATACTGCATTGATCCCGAAGTCCATCGATTCATCCGTTCCGAACATCGAGCGTAAAGCCGTGCTGCTCGACCGCAGCTGACTGCGAGCGAGACGATGCACTTCGTCAACGACCCCGCTGCCAGGTCAGCTCCAGGCGCGCCATGGCGACGCGGTGGCCATGGAGTCCCGTCAGCGCGAGTCGGCTGCCCTTATGATCGCCTTCATCAGGCACTGACAGCCGCTACGCCAGCGCCGCAAGACCGGCCTCGCCCCGCCTGAGCGCGGCGCCGGGAACTGCGGCTGTGTGACGCAAGTCACAGACCATGGGCGCGACAACGCGTCCAATACGGCCATTAACCCCTTCTTTAACCACTTCTTACCAAGGAAACAGCCATGAAATCCAACGTTGGCGGCATCGACCGCATCCTGCGCATCGTCCTCGGTCTGGTCCTGATCGGCCTGGCCGCCACCCACACCGTCGGCCTGTGGGGCTGGATCGGCGTCGTGCCGCTGGCCACCGGCCTGATCGGCTGGTGCCCGCCCTACGCCTTGTTTGGCTGGAACACCTGCTCCATGAAAAACAGGTCCTGACACGCCAGGCTTGAACAAGCCCTGGACAAACCGCAGCGCGGCAAAGTCACATGCGCGGCGGCGTCATGGCGGACTTCCAGCCTTGCCGGCTTGCCTGATTAGCTATTAATTTAATAGCTGTTTGTGCCCGTCGTACATGGGCTTTAGGAACAAAAAGCTTAAAAAATCCGTTCCGATGGCTGCGGCTGAGCACAGCTTGCCGTCTTCAAGCTTGATCGGCTCAAAGGTCTTGAGCAACATCATGCCGTTTGTCGTGTTGCCCTGGTCCAGCAGACCGGTCATGTCCACCACCGAAACGCCGTAGGAGTCAGCAGACGCAACTGGGTACTTCCTGCTCGTTACCGGATCGGTCCAGAGCTTCACGGACTGGCAGCAACGTTGGCCAGCACCTTCAGCAAGAAAATCGAGGTGGTGTCACAGCGGCTGGTGGCTGAAAAGCACCTGACCTTGAAGCTCAAGCACAAAGGTCAACCGGTGCAGCCTGCGCCATAGAGTGCTTGTCTGACGGCTCTTGGGTGGAGCTTCCTACAGCCGGTCACTGGCGGGGCGGCAATGATCAGGTTTCATAAGGCGCCCATATCGGAGCGTCCAACAACACCCCAAGGACAGACCATGAACACCATCATTTACATCGTAGGCCTTGTTGTCATCATCGGCTTCATCCTGTCCTACTTCGGTTTCCGCTGAAGCTGCGTTTGAAAGGTTTTCGCCGGTTCAGCCTTTGCTAACAGGCGAAGCCAGCTATTTAATTGATAGCAACTGTCAAGTTAAGCCGCTTGGACCTGACCACCAGCCCATCATCGGCCAAGCAGCGAATATGGGAATTGTGGGCTTGACAGGTGCCAGAGCGCAGCAGTGTCGGAAAGCCTAAAATAGCCCGGTGCCTCCTCAAAACATTCTTAACGCTGATCTTCATTGCCATTCCGTCGTGTCCGACGGCACACTGACCCCTGAAATGCTGGCTGAGCGCGCCAAAACCAACGGCGTGGAGTTGTGGGCTTTGACCGACCATGACGAGATGGGCGGCCAGCACCGCGCCGCAGCAGCGGCCAAGGCGCAAGGCCTGCCATACCTCACCGGGACCGAGATCTCCGTCACCTTTGCCAATGAAACCGTACACATTGTGGGCTTGGGGTTTGACCCGGACGATGCCGAGATGCAGCAAGGGCTGCGCAACACACGCAGCGGCCGCGAGCAGCGCGCCATGCAAATGGCCGAGTCACTCGCCAAAGCAGGCATCCAGGGAAGTTTCGAAGGTGCGCTGAAATTTGTCGGCAACCCCGAACTGATTTCGCGTACCCACTTTGCCCGCTTTCTGGTGGAGTCTGGCGTCTGCAGGGACACCTCCGAGGTGTTTCGCAAGTATCTGACTGAAGGCAAACCCGGCTATGTGCCGCACCGCTGGGCCGCACTGCGCGATGCCGTGACCTGGATCACGAACGCGCACGGGATTGCCGTGATTGCCCATCCGGGCCGCTACAAGTTCACGGCCAACGAAGAGTACGCCCTGTTTACCGAGTTCAAGGCGCATGGTGGTCAGGCCGTCGAAGTCGTCACCGGCAGCCATACCAAGCAGGAATTCGTGAAATACGCAGAAACCGCCAAGGAGTTTGGACTGGCCGCCTCGCGCGGGAGCGACTTCCACAGCCCCGATGAGAGCCATACCGATCTGGGAGCCCTGTCGTTTCTAATGGGCGACCTCACACCGGTATGGGAACTGCTTGCAGGTCGCATCCAGTGACGGCCGGCCACGCAAGAACCGCGCCTCACGCTCTGGCAGGCATTGCGCTTCTGGTGGCCGCCCTGGCCTGCTTTGCCGTACTGGACACCACCACCAAATTCATCTCCTTAAGCGTGCCGGTGCTGATGGCGTTGTGGTTTCGCTACGCGTTTCAGGCGATAGCCACCACCGTGGCCGTGCTGCCCAAGCGCGGCTGGGCGCTGCTGCAAACCGCACATCCCAAGTTCCAGTGTCTGCGCGGCGTGCTGCTGCTCACCAGCAGCGCTTTGGCATTTTTCAGCCTCAAGTACATGCCGGTGGGCGAGTTCACCGCCATCGTCATGATCACGCCGCTGGCCATTACCCTGCTGGCTTCGCTCACGCTGGGTGAACGGGTTTCCGTGTTGCGCTGGGCCTTGGTCATTGGCGGCTTTGTGGGCACCCTGATCATCATCCACCCAGGCGGCAATCACTTTGACTGGACCATGCTGCTGCCGCTGGGCCTGGTGGCCTCGAACGCATGGTTCCAGATTTTGACCAGCCGGCTTGCCAGGACCGAAGACCCTTTCACCATGCATTTTTATACTGGCTGGGTGGGTACGCTGCTCGCTTCACTGGCCCTGCCTTTTGTCTGGACTTCGCTGGATTCCTGGACGCTTTGGGCTGGCCTGTGCCTGATGGGTTTCATGGGAACGGTGGGGCATTTCATGATGATTCTGGCCTATACCCGTGCGCCGGTGTCCACCCTCACGCCCTTCCTCTACGCCCAGATCGGCTTTGCCATGATAGGCGGCTGGCTGGCGTTTTCACATGTCCCCGATCAGTGGTCCATGCTCGGCATTGGCATGATCGCAGTCTGCGGTGCGGCAGGCGCCTGGCTCGCTGTGCGCGAGAGCCGGGTCACCATTCAACCCCCTGAATCCTGAGGCGCTTAAGATATTTGCATGGCCCAGTTTTTTGAAGTTCATCCTGAGAATCCCCAAGCACGCCTGCTCAAGCAAGCAGTGGCCCTGCTGGAGCGCGGAGGCATCGCAGCCGTGCCTACGGACTCCAGCTATGCCCTGGTCTGCCAACTGGACGACAAGGCCGCGGCCGACAGCCTGCGCCGCATCCGCGGTGTGGACGACAAGCACCATCTCACCTTGCTGTGCCGCGATTTGAGTGAGTTGGCCAACTACGCACGGGTCGACAACAAGCAGTACCGCCTGCTCAAGGCGGCGACGCCCGGGCCTTACACCTTCATTCTTGAAGCCAGCAAGGAAGTGCCGCGCCGCGTCAGCCACCCGTCCCGCAAAACCATTGGCTTGCGCGTGCCCAAGCACAAGGTCTTGCAGGCCCTGCTGGAATTGCATGGCGGACCCCTGTTGGCCACGACACTCATTCCGCGCGGAGAAACCGAGCCGCTCAACGATGCACACGACATCCGTGACCGGTTGCAGCAAGAACTGGCCGCCGTGATTGACGCGGGCGCCTGCTACCAATCGCCCACCACCGTGATTGACTTGACGGCCATGGCCGACGGCGGCGAGGCGGTGGTGATCCGGCAAGGCCGTGGCGATCTGGCGGCGCTGGGGCTGTAGCTGAACACCAGCCGCGTCTGAGACAATCTAACAATGGATATTGCCAACCTGATTCAAACCGTCGCCATTTATGCGCTCCCCGTGCTGTTCGCCATCACGGTGCACGAAGCCGCACACGGCTATGTGGCCCGCCATTTTGGCGACAACACGGCTTACATGCTGGGCCGTGTCACCCTGAACCCGCTCAAGCACATCGACCCGATCGGCACCATTGCAATGCCGCTGCTGCTCTATTTCGCAACCTCCGGGGCTTTTCTGTTTGGTTACGCCAAGCCGGTTCCGGTGAATTTCGGTCAATTGCGCAACCCCAAGCGCGACATGATCTGGGTCGCTCTCGCAGGCCCGGGTGCCAATTTGATCCAGGCCTTGTTGTGGGGCATTTTGTTGTACCTGCTGCTAGGCGCCGCCGTCACCGAGCCTTTTTTCATCAAGATGTGCCAAGGCGGCATATTGGTCAATGTCGTGATGTTTGTCTTTAACCTGTTCCCGCTGCCGCCGCTGGATGGCGGCCGCATTCTGGTCGGCCTGCTGCCCTACAAACAGGCCGCGCTGGTTTCACGCGTCGAGCCCTGGGGCTTCTTCATCGTGATGGCACTGATCATTTCCGGGGTCATCACCAAGCTGTGGCTGCTCCCCCTGATGTCACTGACCTTTGCTTTTATTGATATCGTGTTAACGCCTCTGTCCATGCTGGTGAGATGATGACAAACAGACAAACTGACGCCAGCCAGCGTTCCAACCCAAGCATCTCGCCGCTGCGCTATCTGACCGGCATCACCACCACGGGCGCGCCCCATCTGGGCAATTTCGTGGGCTCCATCCGCCCCTCGGTGGCCGCCAGCCGCCTTGCCGATGTGCAGAGCTTTTACTTCCTGGCCGACTACCACGCGCTGATCAAATGCGATGAACCGGCGCGCATCCAGCGCTCCACCCTGGAAATCGCGGCCAGCTGGCTGGCCGCCGGGCTGGAACCGGAACGCGTGACGTTTTACCGCCAGTCCGACATTCCTGAGATTACCGAGCTCACCTGGTTGCTGACCTGCGTCACCGGCAAAGGCGTGCTCAACCGCGCCCACGCCTACAAAGCCGCCGTCGACAAAAACCAGGCCGCCGGCAACGACCCGGATGTCGATATCAGCGCGGGCCTGTTCATGTACCCGGTGCTCATGGGCGCCGACATCCTGATGTTCAAGGCGCACCAGGTGCCGGTCGGGCGCGACCAGATCCAGCACATTGAAATGGCGCGCGACATGGCGCAACGCTTCAACCATCTTTATGGCGAACACTTTGTGCTTCCCGAAGCGGTGACTGAAGAGTCCGTGGCGCTGCTGCCTGGTCTGGACGGTCGCAAGATGAGCAAAAGCTACGACAACACCATTCCCCTGTTCACGCCGCGCGAGCAATTGCGCAAGCTGATCGCCGGCATACTGACTGACTCGCGTGCGCCGGGGGAGGCCAAGGAGGTCGAGGGCTCCGCGCTGTTCCAGATTTACCAGGCGTTTGCCAGTGCCCCCGAGGCGGCCGCGCTGCGCCGGGCCTATGCCGACGGCATCTCCTGGGGCGACGCCAAACAGCTGCTGTTCGAGCGCATAGAGCGCGATGTGGCGCCCATGCGCGAGCGCTACCACGCGATGATCAACGATCCAGCCAAGATTGAAGCGTTGCTACAGGCCGGCGCCGAGAAAGCGCGCGCCGTGGCAACCCCGTTCATGCGCGAGTTGCGGCAAGCGGTGGGACTGCGCAACCTGGGCGCTCTGTCCGCCGCGGCCCCAAAAAGCAAAGCTGCCAAAACCGCTGCACCGGCTTTCAAGCAATACCGCGAAAAAGACGGCAAGTTTTATTTCAAACTGCTCGATACCAACGCCAGAGTGCTGCTGCAAAGCCAGGGTTTTGAATCGCCAAAAGATGCCGCGCTCACCATTTCAATCCTGCAAAACGAGGGCTCAGCCGCACTGGCCGCGTTGCAGGGCAAGGTAGAGGCCGCCCAAGGCATCTCGGCCGACGAACTGGATACGGCCCTGCAATTTTTTGCGACCTCGCCATAGGGGCCGGCCGGACAAGGGAAGCGTCGGCTGCAAATCGGCTGCAGCAGTCCAATTTTTGCTTTCGACGTCCCAGGTTCGACAAGCTCCTGGTTGTAGAGTTGCTGTAAATTGTTTTCGTCAAAGCGGGAAACTGGAGGCGTGCAGCCCAAGGCTGTGTGGGGCCTGCGGGCGTTGCAACAGGCCAGGAACGCCGGTATCCAAGCGGTGCGCTCGGCCCTGTTTGCACAGGCTCTGCCGTAAGTCTTGGACACATCCCGACCACCCGCTCTACTGTTGCTACGCCGGCGCCAGTCGACACTTCTCTACATTGCGGTTTTTGATGTGGATCAAACGAGTGTCATTATGGAAAAACTAGACTGAAACTGATTCATTCCAAAAAGCTTAGGTTGGCTTTGGCGATGGATTAACCTCAAGGAGAAAAAAATGTTCACGCATCTTCTATTGCCGACCGATGGTTCCCAGGCGTCCGAAGCCGCGATTCAAAAAAGCATCCAGTTCGCCAAGGAGGCCCATGCCAAGGTCACCGGCGTACATGTGATCCCGGAATTCCATGTGCTCACCTACAAGACCGCGATGCTGGAGGATACTAGGGAACAATTCGCCAAAGACTGCAAGGCCCACGCCGCCCAATTTCTCGCGGTGATAGAAAAAGCCGCAAAAGAGGCTGGCGTAGCGTGCGAAACGGCGTATGTAATCAGCGACTATCCTTATGAAGCGATCGTCAAGATGGCCGAGGACAAGGGTTGCGACCTGATCACCATGGCCTCGCATGGCAGGAAAGGCGTGAAAGGCTTCTTGTTGGGCAGCGAGACCCAAAAAGTGTTGGTCCATAGCAAGAAACCGGTGCTGGTATTTCATTAAGCGGCACGCGACCGGCCGAGTCTGTGCTTGTGTGTAACGGATAAAGAAGCGTCCTGCTGTCAGTATCAAATTCAAATGTGATTCACGTGGCCGCCTCTGGATGATGGCATGCCAGTACGCAGAGGTGCCGCGACATGCCGCAGTGAAGCGCACACCGACAGCGCGCGAGTTCAAGAAGTAAATGCATCAGCATTGACCCATTTCAATTAATATATTTATATTGTATTTACATATATAATGTTTATACGTAGACTGTTACTCGCAGTAATGAATGATGGCTCTCATGACCGCTCCTGATCTCAACGTTGAACAAATGCGCGAAGCCGCTGGCCAAGCCACTGCAATGCTGCGTGTGCTGGCGAACGAAGATCGCCTTCTGCTGCTGTGCCAGCTTACGCAAGGAGAGGTGTGCGTCAGTGAGCTGGAAGAACTGCTCGGGATTCGTCAGCCGACGCTGTCGCAACAATTGGGCATTCTGCGTAGCGAAGAAATTGTTTCAACAAGACGCGAGGGTAAAAAAATCTTTTACCAGGTCAGCGACTCGAGGGCGGTTTCGGTGCTGGCAACGCTGTATGGCTTGTACTGTCCTGCGCCAGCACCAAAGTCAAGGTCAGCGCAGTCGACATTGTGATGACGAAATTCGAAATTTTCATGATTTTCACAAGCGTACTGCAAATGAAAACATTACCTCAGGGCGGGCAGGATGAACTCTTTTTTCCGTAATGAACAAAAATCCATACTCAACTTTTAAAGCGGAATAGCCAATGGAAAAGAACGTGGGTGGCATCGACCGTACGGTGCGCATTATGGGGGGTCTCATCATACTGAGCCTGTTTTTTGTACTGAGCGAAGACTATCGCTGGTGGGCCTTGGTGGGTGCGATTCCGCTATTGACCGGTCTGATTGGATGGTGTCCCGCCTATCTTCCTTTCGGTATTCGCACCTGCAAAATGCGGAGGAGATAATGAAAAATTGCAATAGGTACCCGCTATCTGATCAAGCACTCTCGTCAGATCATCGGGCCCCGCGCTTTGGTGTTCTGGCAGCGGCACCTTTGTTTGCCGCTGTCATGCTATGGGCACTGGCACCGCATGCGCGCGCGGCCGAACCGGCGCCCGCTGCGCCTGCTGCGGCCTATGTGCTTGCCTATCGCGATGTTCCAGACCTTGTCAGCGCGGAGGGCGTGGTTGAAGCCGTCCGTCAATCGACGCTTGCGGCGCAAATACCGGGCCAGATTGTCGAACTCAGGGTCAAGGTTGGCGATAGCGTGAAGGCCGGCCAGGTTCTGGCACGTATCGACCCGCGCGCGGCGGAACAGGTGGTATCGGGTAGCCAAAGCCAGCTCGCCGAAGCCCAGGCAGGACTCACCAACGCCTTGCGCAGCTATGAGCGTAACAAGCAACTGTTCGCGCAAAAGTTCATCAGCAAGGCCGGGCTCGATCAGGCCGAGCTGGACTACAAGGCGGCGCAGGCACGGGTTGGTGCGTTGCAGGCCAACGCAGGGCAAGCTTCCACCGCCAAAACATTTACCACCATCACCGCGCCCTATGCTGGCGTGGTCGCAGCCACGCCGATCGAAGTCGGTGACATGGCGACGCCTGGGCGCCCGCTCGTCACCGTATTCGACCCCGCCAGCATGCGCGTCATTGCCACGCTGTCGCAGTCCAGTCTGCGCGACGTGAAGCTGCAGATGCCGGTCCAGGTCGAGGTGCCTGCCGCCAAGCTCCGCCTGACCGTGAAACAGGTCACGCTGGTGCCGCTGGCCGACAGCCGCACGCATACCGCCAAGCTGCGGCTTGAGCTGGACAATGCCGCCGGCCTGTTGCCCGGACAATTCGCACGCGTCTATTTCACCACCGGCGTGGCACGCAAGCTGGTCATCCCGGAGCACGCGGTGCTGCGTCGCAGTGAAGTGACAGCGGTCTATGTGCTGGGCACGGGCGGACAGCCGCAATTGCGGCAGATTCGTGTCGGCGACGCGTCCGTCGGCGGTTATATCGAAGTGCTGGCCGGTTTGCATGAGGGCGAGCGCATTGCACAAGAACCGATCAAGGCGGGTCTCGCGACAGGTGGAGTCACAAGCCCGGCAGGGTCGATAGAAAAATAGTCCGGATTTCCATTTAACTCAATACTTGGACACAACATGACTCATATCGTTATATTGGGTGCAGGTATCGGCGGCATGCCGATGGCCTACGAACTAAAACCCCTGCTTCGTCCGGGGGACCACATCACGGTGGTATCCAATACCAGTACCTTCCATTTCTTGCCTTCCAACCCGTGGGTAGCCGTCAACTGGCGCAAGCGCGAGGCGATTGAATTCGAGGTGGAGCCCTACCTGAAACGCAAGGGCATCGCTTTCGATGGTGCTGGCGCCAAGCGGCTCCACCCGGAACGCAATCAGGTTGAGCTGGGTGATGGCAGGATGCTCGACTATGATTTTCTGGTGATTGCTACCGGTCCAAAACTCGCCTTCGATGCCATAGAAGGCCTGGGACCCGATGGCTATACGCAATCGGTCTGCCATGTCGATCACGCAGTCGTCGCAGGTCAGGCCTGGAATAAGTTCGTGGACACACCCGGACCGATCGTGGTTGGCGCGGCACAAGGCGCGTCATGTTTTGGTCCCGCTTACGAGTTTGC
>DFWY01000074.1:20546-27975 GCA_002381615.1 Polaromonas sp. UBA4122
GATTCAAAATCCCTCATGGAATCGGCCATGCGCGAGCGCCATATCAAGTGGATCTGCAACGCCAAGATACTCAAGGTGGAAGAAGGCAAGATGCTGGTTGCCGAGCATGACGAGAACGGCGCAGTAAAGAAGCAGCATGAGTTGCCGTTTGCCTATTCGATGATATTACCCTCATTCAAGGGTATCGATGCCGTATTCGGCATCGAAGGCCTGACCAATCCGGGCGGTTTCATTCTGATCGATGAGCATCAGCGAAATTCCAAATTTAAAAATATCTATGCCGTCGGCGTTTGCGTGGCAATACCGCCGGTCGAAGTGACGCCGATACCGGTCGGCACGCCCAAAACGGGCTACATGATCGAGTCAATGGTGACCGCCACCGCTCACAATATTCAGCAACAACTGCAAGGACGCGAGCCAAGCGCCAAGGCAACCTGGAACGCGATCTGCTTGGCCGACTTTGGCGATAACGGCATTGCGTTCGTCGCAATGCCACAGATTCCGCCGCGCAATGTCAACTGGTTCGCGCAAGGAAAATGGGTGCATCTGGCCAAGATCGCATTTGAAAAATATTTCATGCGCAAGATGAAAAAAGGCACCTCCGAGCCGATTTATGAAAAATACGTCTTCAAGGCGCTGGGTATCTTGAAGGTCAAGGGTAAATAAGACTATGGGTATTGCTGGCCGCCTTTCAAAATTCTTTCTGCACTCGCAACTGACGCCGCTCATTGCGCTGGTGGCGTTGCTGCTTGGCTTGTTCGCCGTCCTGGTGACCCCGCGCGAGGAAGAGCCGCAGATCAACGTCACCATGGCCAATGTGCTGATTCCGTTTCCCGGCGCATCGGCGAAAGATGTTGAAACACTGGTGGCAACGCCCGCGGAGCAGGTCATTTCGCAGATTCAGGGCCTTGAGCACGTTTACTCGGTGTCCAAGCCGGGCATGACGATCATCACCGCGCAATTCAAGGTAGGTGTTCCACGCACCGAAGCGCTGGTGCGGCTGTACGACACGATCCATTCCAACAGTGACTGGCTGCCGCGTGAATTGAATGTAGGTGAACCGCTGATCAAACCCAAGGGGATCGACGACGTACCGGTGGTGTCGCTGACCCTGTGGACCAAAGACAGCCAGCGCGGCGCGTATGAGCTTGAGCGCGTCGCGCACGCCATGGAAGCCGAGTTGAAGCGGGTGCCCGGCACGCGCGAAGTCACCACCCTGGGCGGCCCCGGTCGTCTGGTGCGTGTGCTGCTGGACATCGACAAGCTCAATGCCTATCATTTGGCAATCAACGACATTCGCCGGGCACTGCTGGGCGTCAACGCTGCATTGCCGGCGGGTCAGCTCGCTGCCGACAACGCCACGGTCGAAGTCCAGACCGGCAATTTTTTGGCGAGCGCCCAGGAAGTCGGCCAACTGGTCGTGGGTGTGAGCGAGGGCAATCCGGTCACCTTGTCGGATGTGGCGCGCATTGTCGATGGCCCGGCGCAACCGTCGAAATACGTATGGTTCGGCATGGGCAAGGCAGCGGCGACGCAAGCGACCGCGATGGGTAGCGAATTTCCGGCGGTGACGATCTCGATCACCAAAAAGCCCGGTGAAAACGCAGTGCAGGTCGCGGAGCAGATTACGCAACGGGTTGCCGAATTGCGCAACACCATCGTGCCGGCCGGCGTGGAAGTCAGCGTCACCCGCAACTATGGCGAAACCGCCAATGACAAGGCGATGAAGCTGATTCAAAAGCTGATTTTCGCGACGTCCGCCGTGGTGGTGCTGGTATTTTTTGCATTAGGCATGCGCGAGGCGGCCATTGTCGGCATCGCCGTGATCCTGACGCTGGCGGCGACCCTGTTCGCATCGTGGGCCTGGGGTTTCACGCTGAACCGGGTCAGCCTGTTCGCGTTGATTTTTTCCATTGGTATCCTGGTAGATGACGCGATCGTCGTCGTCGAGAACATTCACCGCCATCGCGAACTGCATCCCAACAAAACGCTGGCCGAGATCATACCGACGGCGGTCGATGAAGTCGGCGGTCCCACCATCCTCGCCACGTTTACCGTGATCGCCGCACTGCTGCCGATGGCGTTCGTTACCGGCCTGATGGGGCCGTACATGAGCCCGATTCCGATCAATGCCAGCATGGGCATGTTGATCTCTCTGGTCATTGCATTTACCGTGACGCCTTGGCTGGCGCATCGGCTTTCAAAATCACACACCGGCGACGCGACGCATGCGGCGCATGCCGACAGCAAACTGCACCGCTGGTTCAACAAGCTGCTGCGGCCATTTCTTGCCGATAAAAAAGCCGTGCGAAACCGCCGGCTGTTGTGGGTAGGTATCCTGGTAGCGATCCTGCTTTCAGTCAGCCTAGCTGCCGTGCAATTGGTCGTATTGAAGATGCTGCCTTTCGATAACAAATCGGAGTTCCAGGTGGTGCTCGACATGCCGGCTGGCACCCCGGTCGAAAATACCAGTGCGGCGCTGCACGAGATGGGCGCCTATCTGGCGACGGTCGATGAAGTCACCGACTATCAAGGGTACGCTGGCACTGCAGCGCCGATTAATTTCAATGGCTTGGTGCGGCAATACTATTTGCGCCAGGCTCCGGAATTGGGCGACATGCAAGTGAACCTGTTGGACAAGCACAAGCGCTCGCGCAAGAGCCATGAAATCGCAGGTGCGGTGCGCGCTACGCTGGAAAAAATAGCGGCCCGGCATGGCGCCAAAGTCAAGGTGGTTGAAGTGCCTCCGGGGCCGCCAGTCATGTCGCCGTTGGTGGCGGAAATCTACGGCCCGGATGAAGCCGGTCGACACGCATTGGCCAAGCAGGTGCGGCAAGCGTTTTCTCAAACCGCCGACATCATCGGAATCGACGACTCGATTGAGGACAACGCCCAAAAAGTGGTGCTGCGCGTCGATCAGCGCAAGGCGGCGTTGTTGGGTATTTCCGCTTCTGATGTGGTGCAGACAATGCGGGTCGGACTCGACGGCGAAGACATCACTTCGCTGCATGACGGCCAATCGAAATACAGCATTCCGGTGCGATTGAACCTGCCGCCGGAAAAGCAGGCCAGGCTGAACACGCTGCTGACGATGACGGTGAAGTCCGACAGCGGCGACAACGTGCCGCTATCCGAACTGGTCAAAGTGCAGCCGACCACGCGCGAGAAGACGATTTATCACAAGGACATGTTGCCTGTGTCTTATGTGATAGGTGACATGGCCGGAAAACTCGATAGTCCTTTGTATGGCATGTTCGCGGTCCGCGGCAAGCTTGACCATCTGACGGCCGCACAGGGTGCGCCGCTTGGCGAATATTTTATTAAACAACCGTCCGATCCGTATCGTCAGTTTTCGCTGAAATGGGATGGCGAATGGCAAATTACCTACGAGACTTTCCGCGACATGGGACTGGCCTATGCAGTCGGTTTGGTGCTGGTGTACATCCTGGTGGTCGCGCAATTTGGGTCGTACCTGACGCCGCTGATCATCATGGCACCCATCCCGCTCACCATCATCGGCGTGATGCCGGGCCATGCGGTGCTGGGCGCGCAATACACGGCGACGTCGATGATAGGCATGATCGCGCTGGCCGGCATCATTGTGCGAAATTCGATCCTGCTGGTCGACTTTATTAACCTGCAGGTCGCGCAGGGCATTCCGTTTGTCGAGGCAGTGATCCATTCGGCATCGGCGCGTGCCAAACCGATTGTGCTGACGGGTCTGGCGGCCATGATAGGGGCGGGCTTCATTCTGGATGACCCGATTTTCAACGGCTTGGCGATCTCGCTGATCTTCGGTATATTCGTCTCCACCTTGCTGACGCTGGTGGTGATTCCGGTGCTGTATTACGCAGCAAATCGAAAGAAGTTTTCTTAGTGCTAATTAATTTTCAGAAGGAATGGCTATGAATACCAATCGCATGGTTCGTATGTTTGCAGGGATTTTCATTCTTATTTCTTTGGCGCTGGGTGTACCAGAGAGCCCGCTTTTCGTAAGTAAATACTTTTTATGGTTCACGGTTTTTGTGGGGGCCAATCTTTTGCAAAGCAGCTTCACGCAGTTCTGTCCGCTTGAACTCATATTGAAAAAACTGGGTGTACGTGAAGGTTGATTACCTTGGTTGTGCTACGGTAAGCGTGGTTTGCAAACAATAACTTCCAATGAAAAGTCTCTATGGCTGAAACAGTAAGCGTCACGATTACGCAGAAACAGAACTACCAATTCCTGGTGGACTTTGGCGATGCGATCCCCAGTCTGGTCGCCGACGAACCAGCGCCGCTCGGCGAGGGCGAGGGTCCGGCGCCGACGCACATGTTGCTGGCGGCAGTGGCGAACTGCCTGTCGGCGAGTTTGCTGTTCTCGCTGAAAAAGTTCAAGCAGGACGCCGGCGGCATCACGACCAAGGCGACCTGTATCGTGGATCGCAACGACAGCAATCGACTGCGCGTCCAACAGATCGACGTCGCGATTCAGCTTGGAAAGGAAGGCGCGCAATTTACGCATCTTGACCGTGTACTAGGACAGTTTGAAAATTTCTGCACGGTCACGCAAAGCGTGCAGGCAGGGATTCCCGTCAAGATAACCGTCACCGATGGCAAAGGGGTGCGCCTGGAGTGAGGGCGCCGGGAAACCGGGGCAATGCTGCGAACTGAAACAGGATGATGAGCCGCTCAAATCGTTGTTTTTTGAATCAAATAGAAAAAACAAATACCGCAATTTCAGACTTATTTAGATCCTGAAATTCACTTTCAGCAGTTATGCTCTGCAACCATTGGAACGATACTTTAAACTTGAATCAATGCGCATTTTTGTCATAGATGACCATCCCCTGATGCGGGAAGCAGTGGTCATGCTGATCCGCCGTTTGAGCAGCAAGGCCACGGTGACCGAGCTGGACCGGCTGGCCGCTGTCATGCCCGCCGTCCAGCTGCATGGCGTACCCGAGTTGATCTGCCTGGATCTGAAACTGCCCGACACCCATGGCGTGTCGGGTGTTCGCGAACTCAAGCTGCAGTTTCCCGATGTCCCGCTCGTGGTTCTCTCGGCTGCACCGGCCGAGGAGTACGAAGACCTGTCCATCGAAGCGGGTGCGGATGCTTATATTCAAAAATCTGCAGGGGCCACCGAGATCGCCAATGTGTTGCGCGTCTTTTTGAGCGAAGAATTAGAACTGGGGCCCTCCGCACCGACCGAAAAGCTGTCCAAGCGCCAGAAACAGCTGCTGGTGATGCTCGACAAGGGCTTGAGCAACCGTGACATCGCCGAAGAACTTCAAATCAGCGAGCACACGGTCAAAGTGCATTTGTGGCGGCTGTTCCGGCGCCTGAACGTCAAGAGCCGCTCTCAGGCCAGCCACCTTGCTCGCACGCAGGGCTTGCTTTAGCAAAGCGCGGGGTCAGGGAGCCGCTGTCGCTGCAGGGTTTTGCAAGTCCACCAAAAAGACCCTGCCCCGCCCGGGCCTGGAAAGCCATGCCTACGGGGTGGCCGAGCGCTTGGGCCAGCTGATAGGCCAGCGCAGCCATCACAGACCCACCCAGCCCATTGACATAGCCTGAAAAGGACCGCAAGTGAGACGAGAAAGTGCCAACCGCGAAACCACCCATACCGACCAGAACAAGCATGCAGACAAACTGATCGTCAATCGGTGCCTTCAGAAGAAACACAAACATCGAAGAGCCCCAGATCATGGCGCTCAGGGGCCATATCCAGGCATAACGGGCCATGAAAGCATGCAGCACCGGACCGCTGACCCCGCGTCTCAGGTTAACCCCCGGTGGGATTCCCGCAGAGCGCCTGTCGGCTCTGCAACGGCGGGTTTCAGAAAATGCGGACCCGGAGCACGATCTGCATCGCGATCAGGCCCAGAACAAAGCCTAAGCCACCATAAATCAGGCTTTGCAGCAGATGGTTGGTACGCTTTTGCTCGGCCAGCAGTGCTTGCAGCTCCTGGCGGTTTATTCCCTGCGGCGTTTTCAGGTACTGCGACAGCAGACGCGGCAGGCCGGGCAGCAGCTTGGCGTAAGTCGGCGCTTCAGCCTTGAGCTCGGCCAGCAATTTTTCAGGGCCGACCTGCGCCAGCATCCATTTTTCAAGGAAAGGCTTGGCGGTGCTCCAGAGGTCCAGGTCTGGATCAAGTTGGCGCCCCAAGCCTTCAATATTGAGCAGGGTTTTTTGCAGCAGCACCAGTTGCGGCTGGATTTCCACATGAAAACGGCGCGAGGTCTGAAACAGCCGCATCAGCACCAGTCCGAGCGAAAGCTCCTTGAGTGGACGGTCGAAGTAGGGCTCACAGCAGGCGCGGATGGCCGCTTCCAGTTCATCCACGCGGGTTTTGGAAGGCACCCAGCCTGACTCGATATGCAGCTCGGCAACGCGCTTGTAGTCGCGCTGGAAAAAAGCACTGAAGTTTTGCGCCAGATACTCTTTGTCCACCTCGGTGAGCGTGCCCACAATCCCGAAATCGAGCGAGATGTAGCGGCCGAATGTTTCCGGCGCCAAGCTGACCTGGATATTACCCGGGTGCATGTCGGCATGGAAAAACCCGTCACGGAACACCTGGGTGAAGAAAATGGTGACACCGTCGCGTGCCAGTTTCTTCATGTCCACACCGGCATCGCGCAAGCGCTGGGTCTGACTGATAGGCACACCTTTCATGCGCTCCATCACCATGACATCGGGCATGCAGTAGTCCCAGAACATTTCCGGAACCATCACGAGATTCAGGTTCTGCATGTTGCGGCGCAGTTGCGCGGCATTGGACGCCTCGCGCAGCAAATCCAGCTCGTCATGAAGGTATTTGTCAAACTCGGCCACCACCTCGCGCGGCCTGAGGCGCTTGCCATCGGCGGATGCACTTTCCACCCAGCCGGCCATCATGTGCATCAGCGCCAGGTCTTTCTCAATCGCCGGCAGCATGTTGGGCCGCAGCACCTTGACAGCCACCTCACGGCCACCGGGCAGCGTGGCAAAGTGAACCTGGGCAATCGAAGCACTGGCGATGGGGGTTTGCTCAAACGTCGCAAAGATGCGGTCCAGGGGCCTGCCAAATGCCTTTTCAATAATGGCAACCGCCACGGCGGACTCAAAGGGCGGGACCCGGTCTTGCAAGCGCGCCAGCTCATCGGCGATATCGGGCGGTAACAGGTCGCGGCGGGTCGACATCACCTGCCCAAACTTGACAAAAATCGGGCCCAGCCTTTCAAGCGCTTCGCGAAGTCGTTCGCCACGGGGAGCCTTCAGATTCCGACCTATCGAGATGATGCGGGTCAGCAAGCGGATCCCGGGCTTCTGAAAGCTTGATAGAACCAACTCGTCAAGACCGAACCGCAGCGCGGTCCAGACGATGAAAAAGCCCCTGAATATCCGGGTCATGCAGACGCCTTCGGAGGAATAATGGCCCCCACGCTTGTCGCTTCGCGTACTGCGCTG